>DAIQBE010000315.1:0-4743 GCA_036781325.1 Leadbetterella sp.
TATTTGTCACTGAATCAATTTAATTATTTAATATAATAATGATAGTGTTCATATATTATAAAAATCGAACTAAATAAAATTTAAATTTTTAATGTAAAACTTAACTTACATCTTTTGAGCTATTTTTCCAAGTCATTATTCCAGCAATGAGGGCAGGAACAGCAAATACAAGAAAATTTGTACCAATAGTCAAACCCATACCTATTAAAACGCCTCCTAATTTGGGCCCTACTATGCCACCAATTCTTCCAGCCCCCATTGCCCAACCAATTCCAGTTGTTTTAAACTCGCTTGGATACATTCTAGCAGCAAATGCATAAAGTCCAACAAAGCCACCTTGTATACCGAATCCTAAAAAAGCAAAAACTAATAGTAGTAAATCAGAACCAATAAATAATCCAAAACAAGCCATCAAAAGAGAGGTCAAAATCAAAATTATTCCAATGGTTTTCTTTAAACCAAACTTGCTGGAAAAATATCCTTGCGTAACAATTCCAAAGAAGGCCCCTATATTGAAAACCGTTCCTGCATAGATAGCCAAACTCAAAGATAGACCTGCATCTGTTGCTAATTTTGGAATCCAGCTGGTCATAAAAAATAATGCTGCAAACGCCATAAATAAGGCAATCCATAGTTCAATAGTAGGTTTTTTATAGCTTCCATTTAATAATTTACTCACAGGAATATCGGATTGTCTTTGAGCTTTCTCTGGCAAAATAGCTAAAGATTGAAAACCCATCTTTTTAAGAATCACGTTTATTTTTTGAAGAGCGTTTCTTGGTTGGGTTTTTAAATAAAACTCTATGGATTCCGAAAGAAAAAGGACGATTAATGGAACTGCCAAGAGAGATGCAATTCCAGCATATCTAAACATTTGCTCCCAACCATCCGCTGGTATTACTTTGGCAGCCACTAAGCCAGAAACAACTGCACCTACTGGGTAACCAGAGATAACAAAACTTACCCAAAAATCCCTTGTTTTATTGGGAGTATATTCTGCTGTAAGAGCGGCAGTACTCGCAAGCATACAGCCAATTCCTAAACCACTAAAAAATCTAAATGCCAAAAGAATATTTACTGAAGTAGCAAATGATGTTAAATAAATACAAGTACCCATCAACAAGGCGCTGATCAATATTAAGTTTTTCCTACCAATTTTATCCGCGTAGGGTGCCAAAATTAAAGTACCAATGGTCATGCCTATCAATCCTGCACTAAAAATAGTTCCAAGCACATCTGGACCAATATTCCAAGCTTTAGCGATAGAAGGAGCGGTATAAGAAATCACTAAAACATCCATCCCATCAAGCATATTCATTAAAAAACACACAAAAATGGTAGTAAGCTGTAGATTAGAAAGCGGACGGTTGTCAATCAAAGTTTTAGTTGAAAATTCCATTTTTAAATTTTAGGGTTAAATAATTTTATATTTTAGTGCTTACTATTAATTGTTCTTTTACTTTCTCAAGCATTTAAAAAACTGACTGATTTTTCAATTGAAATATTTATAAACTTAATAAATAGCCTGCTAAATCAGATAAGTCTTTCTCTTTTATTTGTAATGTACTTGGATCGGGCATTAAACTATTTTTTTGTTGGGTTCTTGATTTTACTTCTTTCGATTTTAAAGTAGTTAATTTCCCTGAAAGATCCCTAAGTACTATGTTTTGACCGTCAGCAATTAAAAACCCAAAATAACTATCTTGTGCAGTTGTAAAAAGCCAAGGCTCATATCCAAAAGCCAAATTAGCTGAAGGATTGATTATTGCATCTAGTAATTCATTTTTATCATATTTATTTTTTATCAAAGTTAAATCTGGGCCAATATCAGCCCCTTCATTGCCTACTTTGTGGCAGTTTTGACAGTTTGTCGTAAATACTTCTTTACCATTAACTTTGTCAGAAGGCATATTAAGCGCCAAGTCTAATGATAATGTGCGCCCCCCAGATCTTCTGAAATAATCAGAAGCCATGCTCCTAATAGATAAATCTTTATTGCTAAAAATATGTAAATTTATCATTTCTTTTACCGAATTATTCAATTTCCCATTAACAGCTTCCACTAGCAATAGCCTACCTCCATAGCTATCAAGGGCCAATTTTTCAATTAAATATGCTTTCCTTTCTTTCGTAGTTTTCTCAAATAAAATTTCATTTTTAAACTTTATCATATTTTTTTGAGAAACAGTTAGTGTTGTTTCTTCCATTTGTTTCCAATTAATTAAATTCTGCCAATCGTTTGATTTTCTAAAATTCAGCCAATATTGTGCTTGGCTTGAAACATCATTCATCCCAGATTTTGTTAATTTTATCATGGAGTTCACGGCTAAACTACTATTTATAAAGGCGATAGACGTAATTGCTTCTTTTCTTTGAACTGCAGTAAGTTGGGGAGAGTTTGCCCTTACTGCTAAGCTATTTATTGCTTGTTGAGGATGGATTTCCCACAAAATAGCACTTTCGCTTTCCGAATAATCCAAAGGATTTTTGGGCAGTGTTTTCTTAAAATCATTGTAAAATAGATCTTTTTTTCTATCTATCCCAATTCCTAATGCAGTCAAAAAATAGGCATCTTCTTTTTTAAATTCTTTAGATAATGCAAG
Organism: Leadbetterella sp.; assembly: GCA_036781325.1. GTDB lineage: Bacteria > Bacteroidota > Bacteroidia > Cytophagales > Spirosomataceae > Leadbetterella. Next base: position 2,604 of record DAIQBE010000315.1, read on the forward strand.
TAAAATATTTTTACATTTGGCATATTCCACATCTCTCATGCTTATTAAAATCTCTCTTTTGAGGCCCGCTGAAACAGTTTCTAAAAGTTTCTTACTATATTCCTCCATGGGTTCGCCTAGTTTTTTAAAAGCTCTAAAAGCGGCAATTTGTAACTCTCCATCTGAAGTGTATAATAATTTTTCCACTGCCTCCTTTCCTTCTTTACCCAAAGATGCTAAAAGCCAAACCGCCCTAGCTTTTACATAAGGATTGGGATCATCTAATAAAGTTAAAACTTTTGGAATAACCGAATTACCTTTACTTTTCAATTTCTCAAAACCAATATTTCTTACATTAATGGCCGGAGACTTTAAAACTTCTAATAACCCATCTATAGTATCAAAATCATAGGAAGGTGTATTTAATTTTTTATTCTTTGGGGTGATTCTGTAAATTCTACCATATCCCTCTTTATCCTTCATTGCATGACCTCCTACCACTGGATCAAACCAATCTGCCACAAAAATAGATCCATCTGTTCCAGTGACTGCATCACTAGGTCTAAACCATTTACTCTTATTATTTTCTACGTTTTCATTCCATATATAATGTTCTTCTGAAGCTGGTAATGAACTCAATAAATCAAATTTTTTCATTTCAAAACCTGCCCCTTTTGGCTTATTATGATATCCAAAAACAACATTTCTGCCGGCCTCGCAACTTAAAAACATCCCTTGGTATTTTTTACCAAATGCATCCCCTTCGTATACCATGACTCCTGTTGGAGAGCCTGCTCCTGTTTTATCACCAACGGGCAAAACCCCAGGGTCTTCTGAGTGCCAATGAGCAGAAAAAATATCTTGCCCGGGTCTTCGGTCTCCTTGCCAACTTCTCGTGCCATCTTTCGAAAAATATCCAGCATCACTTCCTTCCATTAACCATGAACTCCTGCAAGCTATTACTTGGTCATCATTATCATTTTGCCACATATTTCCGAAAGAATCCATTGCTATTTCATAACTATTCCTGAAATTATGGGCTAAAACTTTTAATTCCGTTGCATCAGGAGCAATCTCCAAAGCTAATCCACCAACCCAAATTCGGCCGTCATCGCTTTTACGATTGCCAGAATTTACATTGTTATAAGGTGTGCCTCCACTATACATACTTCCTGACCTTAAGGTCCAACCAGATTTATCCGTAACAGTGTGGGGACCAGCATTACCTACATTAAAAAGATATTTACCATAGGGTGTTGATATAAATGAATGTAAAGAATGATCGTGATCAAAACCACCAAAGCCATTTAAGAATTTTTCTTTTTTGTCAGGTTTATCATCTTGGTTTTCATCTGTATAAATTAGTACATGAGGAGCCGCACTTACAATTACTTTATTTCCTATTACAGCAATACCCAATGGAGCTTTTAAATCAATATCCTGAACAAAAACTGTTGATTTATCAGCCTTCCCGTCTTGGTTAGTATCTTCCAAAATCACCACTCTGTCGCCTTTATCTTTAAAATTAAACCTCCCATCAGGTTTATTATTAAAATCCCTATATTCTACAGCCTCTGTCACCCAAATTCTCCCTTTTGCATCCACATCCATATTGGTAGGATTATATAACATTGGTGTTTCGGCCCATAAACTCACCTCAAAGTCTTCTGGGACAAACATTTGACTTGGTAGTTCTTGCAAAGAAAATGAACTCAATATAAATAGAAGGTAAAGAAATATTTTCATAATAAATATTTAAAACAAGAGTTCTCTTACAAATTGATTGTTTTTGACATAACTTTCAAACATATTAGAATTTGAAGGGACCGCTCCTTCAATTTGAATTGCCCCTTGGTAAGAAATTTCTTCTATGCATTTTTTCACTTTCAAAAAATCTACTTTTCCCTGTCCTAAAAGAAAATCATTTTCTTTAAAATGAAACTCACAAATTTGTTTTTTCTTTCCTAGCCAAAGAATCTCCTCATAAATATCATAACCCATTTTTTCAGAATTGGCTACGTCATAATATACTTTAAGATTTGGAGAAGCCACTGCATCTATGATTCGCATATGCTCCTCTGCACTTAACCAAGACTCTATGCCCAAAGTAATCCCTAATTTTTCAGCTTTAGGCATTACATCTTTGAATTTCTTAATCACG
>DAIQBE010000316.1:0-4734 GCA_036781325.1 Leadbetterella sp.
TTTCACATCTTCAACAGACTTTGCCAACTGAACACCTCTTTGTTCCGTACCTACAATTTTCCCCTTTCCTCTGCCGCCTGCATGTATTTGTGATTTAACAACCGTAAATTTAGAATTGGTTAAAGCAGCCATTTCTTTATAAGCAGCTTCTGCTTGATCTACAGTGTCTGCTACAATTCCTCTTTGGACTCTTACACCATATTTTGCTAAAATCTCCTTACCTTGATACTCGTGAATATTCATAATTTACAAAATAAAAATTGAACTTTTCTAATTTTTTGCCAAATTAGCAAATTATTAGGTTTTATAAAAATAATTAATGTAAAATTACACTAAAACTACCTACCAAAAAAGAATTCTTTATGTTGGAAGCAATAAAAATAAACAAAAAATACGGTTCTATTGAAGTGTTGAAGGATATAAGTCTAAAAATAAATGCTTCTGAAATAGTTTCCATTGTTGGGGCTTCGGGGGCAGGAAAAAGTACCTTATTGCATATTTTAGGTACGCTAGATAAGGCTGATTCTGGAAAGGTTTTTTTGGACAAATTAGAGTTGAGTAGTTTAAATGCAAAGAGCTTGGCCAAAACCAGAAATGAAAAAATAGGTTTCGTTTTTCAATTTCATAACCTTATGGCTGAACTCACCGCATTAGAAAACGTATGTTTACCTGCCTGGGTGGCAAAAAAGGATAAAAAACAAACCCATGAGAAAGCCATGGAACTTTTAAAAACCCTAAAAATTAGCCATAGAGCCTCTCACCTTCCTTCTGAAATGTCGGGTGGAGAACAACAAAGAATTGCGGTTGCGAGGGCACTTATTAATGCTCCGTCCTTTGTTTTCGCTGATGAACCAAGCGGAAATTTAGATACCAAAAACGCTGAAGAATTACATGAATTATTTTTTGATCTCCGTAACAAATTAGGATGTTCGTTTGTTATAGTTACTCATAATCCTGCGTTGGCAGAGCGTTCGGATCGAAAAATTGAGTTATTAGACGGAAGAATTTTAAACTAAAGTTTTAAAATGCATAGTTTAAAATAATTTGAATCTAAAATTTTTATTTTCTCAATTTAATATTTTATTAAATTTCCAAATATATATTCTTGGAAAATTAGTTTTAAACATTTCTAAATTGACAATGATTTTTTCTAAAAAGCAAACTTTATTTTTAGTTCTATCTGGAATATTTTTAACAAACGCTATTGTAGCAGAAATCATTGGGGCTAAGATATTCTCCATTGAAAACACTTTAGGACTACAACCCGCTCAAATAAATATTTTGGGATTCAAGCTAGATTTTAATATGTCTGCTGGAGTTTTAAATTGGCCCATTGTTTTCATTATTTCTGACGTTATTAATGAATATTTTGGCGTAAGAGGCGTTAAGAAAATTTCTTATTTAACTACCGCTTTAATAGCCTATAGTTTTTTTCTATTATACGGAGCCTCGGCACTGCCTCCAGCCAGCTTTTGGTTAGAAATAAATAAAACGGACGGACTAGGTAATTATCTAAATATTAATGAGGCTTTTAGAATTATATTAAGGCAAGGAATGGGTATAATTATCGGAAGCATCACCGCCTTTATGATTGGACAAGTGTTAGATGCTTTGATATTTCAAAAAATAAGGAGGGTCACTGGAAACAAACACATCTGGTTAAGGGCCACGGGTTCTACTTTGTTCTCACAGTTGGTTGACAGTTTTATAGTAATTTTTATAGCTTTCTATGTTTTTGGGAATTGGGAATTAAAGCAAATTTTTGCAGTAGGTTCCGTAAACTATATATACAAATTTACTATTGCTATATGTATGACACCCATCGTCTATTTGATTCATTATATAATAGACCTCTATTTAGGGAAAAATTTATCAGAAGAAATGATTAAGGAAGCTACTTTTGATCAATAGGAATTTCAAAAGTTTTATTGCATCCTCCATTACAATTGCTTGCACAGGTTTTTTTACCTTGCAGAGATTGATAAACCAATCGGCCGATATAAAAAACTGCACCACCAAATAAAATGAAAATTAAACTATTTTCAAGCATCTTTTTAAGAATTTAAAGCAATTTTGATGTGTTCCAAATGATGTCTAGAGTGCCATTCATATAAAGGAATAACATTTTTCAAAAGATAAACTCTCTGATATCCAGCATGAAAGTAGCTTCTGTCAAAGTCCTCCGGTTTCATATTTTCGATTAGATACACTATCCTTTGATGTAATCCCTTTATAATTTCTAAAGAAGCTTGAATCGGCATTTTTGAATCTGATAATTCAGCCCAAACAGCCTCATTGTACCCTTTTATTGTAGGATTTTCTTCTGTTAAAGCCCATTTAAATCGAATGTACATATTGGCATGTGAATCTGCAATATGATGAACGATCTGCCTAATATTCCAACCATCTGGTCGATAGGCCTTAGACAATTCTTCATTGGTTAAATTTTCAGTTAAGGCTATTAAAAGATCAGGAAATGCCCCTAAATACTCCTTAGATAGTGTATTTTCTTCTAAAGTATACGTTTTATCTTTGTTAAATTTACCAATCGGATATTGTAAATGCTCCATTTTTCTTGTTTTACTTTAATTCCAAAAACGCTGAATTTCATGTAATAGTTCGGATTGTACATCACTCCCAGCAATAATATCTCCTCCAAACAGATAATTATCTCCACCAGAGAAGTCGGTAATTGTTCCTCCCGCTTCTTTCACTAATAAAACCCCTGCCGCCATATCCCATGAATTGAGATTATACTCAAAAAAACCATCAAAATAACCGCAAGCCACATATGCTAAATCTATTGCTGCGGATCCAAATCTACGAAGGCCATGAGTTTTCTGCATCAAAGATTCTAGAATCAAAATATATTTGTCCATATTATCAAATTTGTAATAGGGAAAACCCACAGCAAATAAGCTTTCTTGAAAAGTTTTAGCCGAAGAAACGTGAATTCTTTCTTCGTTTTTAAAAGCACCTTCTCCTTTTATTGCCCAAAATAAATCTTTTAATGAAATATGATAAACTATCCCTATTAAAACTTCTTTACCTCTTGCAAGGGCTAAACTTACGGAATAATTAGGCAAACCATGGACAAAATTCGCAGTGCCATCCAGCGGATCAATGATCCAGTTTAATCCTTCTAAGTCTTCGGAACTAGCAGTGCCCTCTTCGGTAATAAAGCCCGCATCTGGTAAAATTTTTCGTAAACTTTCTACGATAATTTGTTCTGCTTGTTTATCTACGTAAGAAACTACATTGTTTACCTCTTTATATTCTATTTGGCTTGACTTAAATTTTAGTGCTTCTTTTTCAATAAAATTGGCTGCTAAAATAGCCGTATTTTTCATTTCTTCACAGATCTCTGATAAGTTCATTTGGTAGTTTTTAGAATAAATGTAATTCTTAATAAGATTATAAGTAGTACTGGAATAATTGCGGGGTTTATTTCTTGAGGTAAAAATTTTATAAAAACCAAAAGAACCAAATTCATAATTCCATATAGCAATAAAAAAATTTTAAAGACCTTCGGCATTACATTCTTTAATAAAAATAAAGGAAACAAAAGTGGAAATGCCCAAACAAGATTTAGATTTAAAGTTGTAACTCCATGATCAGTAAAAAACCAAAGAAAAAACAAAATCCAACCTGCCAAACCCAAAATCGTAAAAAACAATTTATCAAATAGTAGTGATGAATTCGTTTTCTTGTATTGAAAAATAGTTACTAATAATACTATAATAAATAGCATTGAAAAGGCCAAAACAGGAGAAAATTCACTTATAACTTCTGTTTTAATAATTTCATTTAAGCCAGTTTCACTAATTACAAAATCCGAAATTCCCATTTGATTTTTAATTTTTGCATGACTCAAAGCATCTGCAAGATTGTTTGGAATATACATAGCATTACTCCAACCCGTAACCTGATCCGAAGGTATCCCAATGGCCAAATCCATACCAAAGTCCGCCCAAAGCTTATTATTATCTTTTGCGTATTTATCAATCCACTGTCTATACGTACTATCAGCATGTAAGCCAACATCAAAAATTAGACTATCGCCGCACGCATTTTGAAAAACATCTCGTAGCCTAGTGGAACAATTGTCAGTAAAAAATTTATAGGCATATTCTTTATTTTCAGGCAATAGATTATGCTCAAGAAAATCAAATATTCTTTGTTTTTGATTTTGACTTAAATTTAACTTTTGTTCCACTACTCTTCTGTTTTCTCTATAAGCCCAATATTCCATTTCTAAATAAAAATCGTGAGCAGAAATAAGGTACGGAAGTTTTCCTCTTAAAAATTTTAAGTAAAAATTTGGAGCATTAAAATCAAATGTACCATAATTGTAGTTTTTATCTAGTCCAGATTGATTATCCTTTATCCTTATTGCGCTATGCCCAAATGTAGAATAAAGCTCTTTTCCTGGAGAAATAGTTAAAAGTGAAATTTCTGCTTGGGGGGATAATTTTAAATTCTGACTAAAAACCGAAAAATTAATCAATAATAAAAAGAACAGTTTTTTCATGTTTTACTTTTAAAACTTGGAGTACTTATTTCAATAAAAATTATTCAAATTTAGCAATTAAAAGGCATAAAAAAAGCACGAGATGGTCTCGTGCTCTTCTTTTCAATTATTTTTTTAACTTTCAATCACTTCTTCTTTGGCTTTTTTTCCAAAACTCAACTCCTCTCCTTCTCCAAGGTAATCTACTAAAATAGTATCTCCTT
>DAIQBE010000317.1:0-4732 GCA_036781325.1 Leadbetterella sp.
GACCTTTAAGCCTTGACGCTCTTCGATAACTTGCACAAACGGGCCTGCTTGCATCAATGAGTTGAAAGTACCAGTATCTAACCACGCAGTACCCCTATTCATAACTGCTACTTTTAGTTTTCCTCTTTCTAAATATACCCTATTCACATCTGTTATTTCATATTCTCCTCTAGGCGAAGGAGCAATATTTTTGGCAATTTCTACTACTTGATTGTCATAAAAGTATAAACCAGGTACAGCATAATTACTTTTTGGACTATTCGGTTTTTCTTCTATGGAAAGTGCTTTAAAATCTTCATCAAATTCAACTACGCCATATCTTTCTGGATCTTGAACTAGATAAGCAAATACCATCCCTCCTTGAGGTTCTGCGCAAGATTGAAGCAATTTACTTAGTCCACTGCCATAAAAAATATTATCACCTAAAACCAATGCTACACTATCTTCACCAATAAATTCTTCTCCAATTACAAAAGCTTGGGCCAATCCATTTGGAATTGCTTGCTCAGCATATTGAAATTGACATCCTAAACTACTTCCATCCCCTAAAAGTTTTTTAAAGTGAGGCAAATCGTGAGGAGTAGAAATAATAAGAACCTCTTTTATTCCAGCTAACATTAAAATTGACAGTGGATAATAGATCATTGGCTTATCGTAAACCGGCATCAATTGTTTACTAACAGCCAATGTCAAAGGATGCAAACGAGTTCCGCTACCGCCTGCCAAAATAATTCCTTTCATAAAAAATAATTGAAAAATTAAAAATTAAGTTTATTTTGAATCGTACATTTCTAAATAATATTTCTGATATTCCCCTGAGGTTATATTTTCTATCCAATCCCAATTATCAAAATACCAATCTACTGTTTTTGCCAATCCTATTTCAAAAGTTAAGGAAGGTTCCCATCCTATTTCTTTCATAAGCTTGCTAGCATCTATTGCATATCTTAAATCATGACCTGCTCTATCAGAAACATACGTTATCAAATTTCTACTGGTTCCAATCTCATTTCCTAATTTTTGATCCATTAAATCGCAAAGTAAAAAAACAAGATCTAGGTTTTTCCATTCATTGTTTCCTCCAATGTTATAGGTCTCTCCATTTCTTCCCTTATGAAAAATCATATCAATTGCCCTAGCATGATCGATAACAAAAAGCCAGTCTCTCACATTTTCTCCTTTTCCATACACAGGAAGGGGCTTTTTATTTCTAATGTTGTTTATCATTAAAGGTATAAGCTTTTCAGGAAAATGGTTAGGACCGTAATTATTAGAGCAATTCGAAACTACAATTGGCAATTTGTACGTATTATGATAAGCCCTAACAAAATGGTCGGAACTTGCTTTTGAGGCGGAATAGGGTGAACGAGGATCATAAGAGGTGGTTTCAACAAAAAACTCTTCTGGATTGTGTAATTCACCATACACTTCATCTGTTGAAACATGGTAAAATCTTTTTCCTTCGAAATTTCCCTGCCAAGAATTTTTAGCTGCATTTAATAAATTACAAGTTCCAATCACATTTGTTCTAACAAAAGCCATTGGATCCGTAATAGACCTATCTACATGCGACTCAGCAGCTAAATGAATTACCCCATCAAAATTATATTTTTCAAAAAGATTATCTATAAAACCTTCATCCACTATATCACCTTTTTCAAAGACATAGTTTGGTTCATTTTCAATATCTTTTAAATTTTGAAGGTTTCCAGCGTAGGTTAGTTTATCTAAATTTACGATCTGATAATCAGAATACTTATTGACAAATAGCCTCACAACGTGAGAGCCTATAAAGCCAGCCCCCCCTGTTATTAATATTGTTTTTTTAAAACTCATATTTAATTATTTCTATTATTTAATTTTAATTCCCAAGCCCATGCATCTTTTAAACTTTCTTCCAATGTTTCTTGGGCTTCCCAATTAAGAAGTTTTTTTGCCTTTGTAACATCTCCATAAATTTTCTCCACATCGCCTTCCCTTCTTGAACCTATTTCATAATTTAGTTTCAAATTATTAACTTTTTCAAAAATAGTTATAACCTCTAAAACAGAATTACCTTTACCCGTTCCAATATTAAAAACATCGTAATAACTTTCCTTAGTTTTCTTTAATAGATTTAGGGCTGAAACATGAGCCTTGGCTAAATCTATAACATGAATAAAATCACGTACATTTGATCCGTCTGGCGTTTGATAATCATTTCCAAAAACAGTAAGTTTTGCCCTTTTCCCGATAGCTGTTTGTGTAATAAAGGGCACCAAATTACTCGGTACGCCATTCGGCAATTCCCCAATCTCTGCAGTTTTATGTGCCCCTATTGGATTAAAATAACGAAGGGAAATAATTTTTAAATTTTTATTGGATTTAACAACATCAACTAAAATATCTTCTCCTATGGTTTTAGTGTTTCCATAAGGAGATTCTGACTTTTTTCGTATGGTTTGTTCAGTTACAGGAATTTGATCTGGTTCTCCATAAACAGTACAAGAAGAGGAAAAAACCAAATTTGAAACTTTATATTTTTGCATTAATTCTAATACTGTTAGCAAAGTATTTAGATTATTCCTGTAATATTTTAAAGGGTTTAACACCGACTCACCTACTGCCTTGAAGGCTGCAAAATGAATAACTCCTTGAATATCATTATCAATAAAAACTTTTTCTAATGCTTCAAAATCATTACAATCAACTTTATAAAATGGAACCTCAATTCCTAAAATATTTTTTAAACCAGTTAATACCAAAAGTTCAGAATTACTAAAATCATCTACAATTATTGGTGAAAATCCTGAGTTAACTAATTCTACTACTGTATGCGAACCAATAAAACCAGCTCCCCCTGTAACAAGGACATTCATATTTTATTTTTTTTGCAAAATTACAATTTAGATTAATCTTTTAAAAATTTTGTTTGGATTATAATTTATTCATTTAGATATTGTTGCTAAGAAAACAAAAACAATGATTCACGAGCAGATAAAAGCCATGATAACATTATTAGACGACTCTGATCATGAGGTGGTATCGATAGTTTCTTCAAAATTAAAAGATTTAGGAAAAGAAATTATCCCAGTTCTCGAATCAGAATGGAAAAATAATGTATTAAATCCAATATTACAGCAGAATATTGGAGATTTAGTAAATGAATTAAAATACATTTCTCTTAAATCCGATTTAATTACATGGAAAAGCGAAGAATCTAATAATCTATTAAAAGGACTTTGGCTAATAGCAACTTATCAATTTCCTGATTTAAAAATAGAAACTCTAAAATCTATCTTAAAAAATATTTATCTTGATATATATATTAGAACAAATCCGGAAATGCATCCTGAGGACATTTTAAAAATAATAAATCAAGTAATTTTCGAAGATCACAAGTTTGAATCAAACGTTAAAAATTTCCATTCTACTGCAAATTCTATGTTTAACTTGGTTTTAGAAGATAAAAAAGGAAATCCTGTTGGCTTGGCTTGTATATATATTTTATTAGCTGAAAAATTAAATTTGCCAATTTACGGTGTCAATTTACCTAATCTTTTCGTTTTGATTTTTGATTACCCGGGCCATAGATTTTATATTAATGCCTTTAATAAAGGTCAAATTTTTTATGAAAAAGATATTGATGATTACCTTAAACAAATGAAAATAGAAAGTGATCCAAAGTTCTATATCGCTTGCAATAATTCAGAAATTGTAGCCAGAATATTGAATAATCTTTCTTTTTCATATCATAAAATTGGAGATACTACTAGTCAATCACAAATAAATGAGCTGTTAGAAATATTTAAAATTTAACGATTATTAGCTTTCCAAATATTATTTTTAAGATTTGTATCTGGCAATATTCTCCTTGGATTCAGTTTAACATATTCTATTGGCTGCTTAGAAGGATAATCAAATATCCATTCCCCAGATTTTTGCCAAATTTCTACAGGTAAACTTACACCATAAATTTTGCCGTTTATTTCTTTAATCTCTAATTCAACGGGCATAGGCATTTGTTCTAAATTTTCTAATCTGATAGTAATTCCATCCTCAGGCGTATTGTTTTTATAATTTACAGACTTAATAGCCTGATCAATCTTATATTTTTCAAAAAACCAAGATTTCCAAAACCAGCCCAAATCTTCACCAGAAGCGTTTTCAATGGTATGAAAGAAATCAAATGGACTTGGATGTTTAAATGCCCACCTTTTAATATATTGTTTAAATGCGTAATTGAAACGATCTTCTCCAATAACTGCTTCATTTAGCATTTCCAAACCCAAAGCTGGCTTATAATAAGCCAAAATCCCTAAATCAGATTCTGTAATAGCATCTGCATCGGTTATTATTGATTTATTTTTATAGAAAATACTTGCTTTTTGGTCAGCAAACTGTTTTGAATAAAATTCTCCTTTATTAAATTCTTTTAAAGAAAGTTCATTAAAATACGTATTAAACCCTTCATCCATCCATGCATATTTTCTTTCATTCGATCCAACAATCATAGGAAACCACGTATGTCCAAATTCATGATCAGTTACTCCAAACAAATCTGCTCCTCGGTCGCTAGCTCCACAAAATACGATACCCGGATATTCCATCCCACTCACAATGCCTGCTACATTTGTTGCAACAGGATAAGGATACTCCATTAATGTCTTTGAGTAATATTCTATACTATGTTTTGCATATTCTGTTGACCTACCCCAAGCAAATTCCCCTCCATATTCTATTGGATAAACCG
>DAIQBE010000318.1:0-4724 GCA_036781325.1 Leadbetterella sp.
TGGTCCTCTTTTTGGAAGAACGCTTAAGAAATACCACCCTAAGATAAATAGTGATTTATTTGCTGATGATAATGCAATAAACGAAAATCCACCTAGTCTAACTATTAGCTTTTTCATTGCCCTTCTTCCAGTCTTTTTGTTATCCTTTATGTCAATTATTAAACCTAAGTTTCCGGAGAGTAAATTTGTGCAATTAATAGCAGAACCTTATATTGGAATGCTGATTTCTATCTTGGCTGCAATATATTTATTAGCAATAAAGAGAGGAAAAACAATGAAACAAACCAGTAAATTATTAGAAGAAGCCTTTAAAGGAATAGCTCCTATCCTATTAATAATTGCAGGTTCAGGAGCTTTAAAACAGATTTTTATTGAAAGTGGAACTAGCAAATATGTAGGTGAAATATTGTTAGGCATCAATTTGAATCCTCTTATTATGGGTTGGGCAATTGCTGGTTTTATAAGGATATGCATAGGCTCTGCTACCATAGCTGGATTAACTGCTGTTGGAATTCTACTTCCAGTTATTCAGTCACAATCTGGCATTTCAAGCGAATTAATGGTTTTATCGATTGGTGCAGGTAGTTTGCTTTTCTCCCACATCAATGATGGTGGCTTTTGGCTTTTTAAAGAATACTTTAATTTGAGTATTAAAGATACTTTGAAAACATGGAGTGTAATGGAAACAATTGTTTCCGTGGTAGGTTTAATAGGTGTTTTAGTATTAGATAAAATTATATAAAAAAATGACAGCAGATTTGAAATTCGAACAGTTAATAACTGAGATCCCTCCTGCTCCTAAACCTATGGGAGTTTATAAACCATCTTTAATTATTGATAACCTAATCTATGTTTCTGGTCATGGACCAAATCTACCAAATGGAGATCAATTTACTGGAAAAATAGGTTCTGAAAAAGACATAGAATATGGGAAACTTGCCGCTCGTCAAGTAGGCTTAACAATACTATCTACTTTAAAAGCCCAACTTGGATCATTAAATCGAGTGAAAAGGGTGATTAAAGTTCTAGGAATGGTAAATGCTGCTCCTGATTTTGGCATGCACCCTTATGTTATAAATGGCTGTAGTGAATTATTCGCACACATTTGGGGAGAAGAAAATGGAATTGGTGTTAGAAGTGCGGTGGGAATGGGTTCCTTGCCTGGAAATATAAGTGTGGAGATAGAAGCTGTTTTTGAACTTCTATAAAACCTTTTCCTTAGCATTATTTTTGAAATTCAAATGAATAAATTGCTTTCCTTACTAAAAAAAATAAAATTTTTAATTTTAAATTCTCGCAACGATGAATTAAAAATATTTTTTTAATTGTTCTTTAAAACGTTGTTAATGCTACCGAATTAACTTCAAAAGGAATCCTTCTATTTTTTAAAAATTTCTTCTTTTCATTACGTGGAATTGAATAGCTTTAGAAATTTAAAACTTTTAAACTAAATTTGACAGAAATAGTATTATTTAAATGGAATCACTTAAAGTTGGGTCTGCTGCATTAAATCAGACCCCCATGGATTGGGAAGCCAACAAAAACAATATTTTGTTGGCAATAGAAGAGGCTAAAAAGCAAGAGATTCAAATACTATGCTTGCCAGAGCTTTGCATTACCGGCTATGGCTGTGAAGATGCATTTTATACTCCTGATCTATACAAAACAGCATTAGAGATGTTAGAAGACATTTGTGCTGAAACTCAAGAAATTGTCGTCGCAGTTGGGCTGCCAATTTGGTTAAATAATAAGATTTACAATAGCTCTTGTGTAATAGCAAATCGTCAAATCCTCGGATTTGTTTGTAAACAACATTTGCCAAATTATGGAGTTTTCTATGAAGACCGCTGGTTTCACAGATGGAAACATGATCAATCTGACGAAATTACATTAAAAGGCATAAAATATCCGGTTGGAGACCTAATTTTCGAGTTTAATGGAATTAGGTTGGGTCTTGAAATATGTGAAGATGGTTGGGTAGCAAATAGACCTGCAGTTAGACATTTTGAAAGAGGAGTTGATATTATTTTAAACCCTAGTGCCAGCCCTTTTGGCTTTCACAAGTTTAAAATAAGAGAACAATTGGTTGCAGATGCATCTCGAGCTTATTGCTGTGCTTATGTTTATACAAATTTGCTAGGTAATGAATCAGGTAGATTAATTTTTGACGGAGATGCAATGATAGCTTCAGGAGGTGACATTCTAGCTTCAAGCCAACGTTTCAGCTATGCTAATTACACTTTAACATCAGCTATTATTGATATTGAAAAAAACAAAATTGAACAATCAAAAATCAAATCTAACCCCTTTCAAACCAAAAAATTAATTAACACTAACTTTGAACTTACTCTTTGCAACATTCCAGATTTCAAAACTGCTCAAGCAGAGCCTTTTGAAACAGGAGGCTTTCTTAAGGAGGAAGAATTTTCAAGGGCAATTTCTTTGGGTTTATTCGATTATTTAAGAAAATCCAAATCATTTGGTTTTACAATTTCACTTTCTGGGGGTGCAGATTCTTGTGCTTGCACTGCATTATGCGGTTTAATGATTAAACTTGGAGATGAAAGCATAGGATTCGAAAATTTCAAAAATAAACTCTCTTATATTCCAGCTATTTCATCAGCTAAAACAATGGAAGAGCTTACTAAAGCTCTCTTACTTACCATTTATCAAGCTACAGAAAATAGTTCTGAGGATACACTAATTTCTGCTCAAAAATTAGCTGAATCAATTGGAGCTAATTTCTTTAACATTAATATAAACGGATTAGTAGAAACCTATACATCTCTAATTGAAAATCAAATAGGAAGAAAACTTAGCTGGAAGACGGATGATATCGCACTTCAAAACATACAAGCTCGAGTAAGGGCCCCAAGCGTTTGGATGCTAGCAAACCTACACAATCACTTACTATTAGCAACTTCAAATAGATCAGAAGTGGCAGTTGGTTATTGTACAATGGATGGAGACACCGCTGGAAGCATAAGCCCAATTGCTGGAATAGATAAAGATTGGTTAAGAAAATGGCTGGTTTGGCTTGAAAAAATAGGGTGTGAAGTTAATGGCAAACAAATAAAAATAGAAGGTTTAAAATTTGTAAATGCATTACAACCTACCGCCGAATTGAGACCCAAAGGAAATAAACAAACGGACGAAAAAGACTTAATGCCGTATGAATTTCTGAATTTTATTGAGTTATTAGCTATTAAAGATAAAAAATCACCTGTTAGTTGTTTTAAAATTGCCGAAAAACATTTTGAAAATGAATACAAAAGGGATGAAGTTTATAACTGGATAACCAAGTTTTTTAAACTATGGAGTAGAAATCAATGGAAACGGGAACGATATGCCCCTGGATTTCATCTTGATGGACACAATCTTGATTCTAGAAGTTGGTGCCGTTTCCCAATTTTAAGTGGCGGATACACCTTAGAACTTGAAAAACTTAAAGATTATTTTGAAGGAAAAGTAAAAAAGAGTAAAAATAGAATTGGCTTTTAACAAAATTTTATACGGTAAAATTAAAGAAATGACTTTCACAATTTTGAATTACCGTAAAGTGTTATTAAAATTCATAAAACTTTAAAACTGAAATTCAAATAAATTAAAAGTAATAGTATATAAAATTTGATAAAGCTTTTGCTCTATTTCATTAAATACCAAGCTTTTATTGGATAATGGTCAGAATATGGAATGTTATCAATCGTTTGAAAATCTACATTAATAATTGATTTTTTGTCATAAAATTGGTTATCAATTCTTAGAAAACTAAGAATCTTGTGATAAGTAAACCCAAAACCAAACCCTGTGGATTCAAAAGAATTTTCAAGTTTCTTCCTTACTCTTCCATAAGCAAATCCATAAGGCAGTTCGTTAAAATCACCAGCTAAAATCACAGGATAAGGACTTTCATTTATCCAGTTTTCTAATTGATTAACCTGCAGTCCTCGATTTTCAAAACCTACTTTTAAAAGACCAATAATGTTTTTTGTTTCATTTCTGTCGATTTGATTATTTGCTTTTAAAATTTTGTTTATTCGAATTCCCATTGACCTTAATTGAATATTCAAAACTCTGATTGTATCTTTTTTTATTACTATATAAGCTGCCAACATTCCATTATTATTTGGTGAACAATAAATCTACTTTTTTGAAATAATTGGAAATCTTGAAAAAATAGCGAGACCAATCGCCCCATTACCTTTGTTGTTTAAAGGATTGGAATGCATATATACATAGTATGGATTTTTTTTTGATTGTCTTTTTAAAATATTAAATTCCTCTATTTTGTCATCGTTATATAATTCCTGGAAGCACTTTATATCCGCAGATAAAGTATCTAAACTATTCGAAAGTGCCTTTGAATTGGAATTTAAACTTTCCACATTAAAATTATGAAAATCGTTATACATAACGTTGTAACTTAACAATGAAAAAGTATAAGGCTCCCATAGTCTCACATCATTAGGAAGTATTTTAATTGTTCTATCAATTATTCTCCTTTTTTATTTGAAAATATAAGTTATTATTTAAGTATTTGACAACTGGGCCACAAACTTAATTCTATCTATAAGTTTTAATTTTTATTAGAATCATGCATAATAAAAATTGTCGAAATAGTAAACAGTTTGACGAACCTTTCAAATTATTAAACAAACTTCATAATTTTTTAAGTCTAAGTTTACAGCTCAAAGTCAGTAACTAATACTTTTCATTTTTTGATA
>DAIQBE010000319.1:0-4677 GCA_036781325.1 Leadbetterella sp.
GAATTTTCCAATAGTTCTTTAGCTAAATCTATTAAAATATTGGCCTTTTGCTCTTTATTCAATCTTCTTACAACTGCACCAGCTTTGTGTGTTTTTTTTAATAGATGCTCAATACTTTCCATTCTCAGCTTAACTTGATTTAATACAAAGGTCGAATTTTATTTTTAATTCTTTGTTTTAAATCTAGTGACTTTAGAATTTTATTAACTTATTTTTCAGTTTCTAGCAGTGAGTTTTTTATTTTTTTGAGGATCAATTAAATCAATTTACTTTTATTTTAATGATATTTTTTAGTTTATTAGCCTCGTTTTCAGGAATTTTCCAATTATTATCAAACCTAGCGGTTGAAATTACGTTATTTAAATCTTTGTCATAATAAACCCAGTCGCCATATCCGGTTAAAATTCCAGCTTTACCAGAAGTCCTTAATCTTCCGAATGGTCCATTATCAAATGGAGGAACTTCCCAGAATGGTATGCCAGAAGATACTAAAATGTATTTTTTTCCATTAGGATAAATAAAGGTAAGGTTGGAAGAATTTGCAGACTCTTCTTTTAATTCAAAAGGAAAGTTGGTAGCATATTTTGCAATCATACTATTTGTGTTTTTAGTTCCAAAAAGAACCAAATGAGAGCGTTCGATATCATTTGGTCTTACTTCCTTATCTGAAAGTACACGTGGAAAAACCATCACTCTGCCCATAAAGTCGCCTCTATAATAACTCCAGTCTGCTGCTTGTTCTGCAATTAATTTTCTTTTTAATAATTCTTCTTTGCTAGGATTTCCATCTGTTCCATAAACATAAATATGGCGGTCACCAATGATTTCAGTCATAGGCCCTTCGGTAGATTTATTTTTGACTTTAGCATCAAATTCATGTTTTCCTACTACCCATTTATTATTTATCTTTTTTAATACTTGTTTGTCAGCTAAGCCAAATACTGGTATGTTTTGGCCATCTATATTTAACATCAATTGTTTTTTGGCATTAAAATTAGGATGTTCCATAATGTTCAAACTAAAAGATGAAACATTAGTTGTTTGAATATCCAACATATTTTTATTCTTGAAATTTGCTTCAATTTTAGCTTGCTCTCCGATTAGCATTTCTTCGATATCAATCCAATAGGCTTTGCTATACTTTAGTTGGGTAGTGGTGAATTTTATTCTATTTGGATATGGGTTTCTTTCTATTTTATCAAACCATGAAAAAATAAACTCATCTTTATATGCATTCACCCAGCTGTCGTGTTTTACTCCGGGATATTCTTGATAAGTAACTTTGGCTCCTGCTTTTTTAAAATCTTCTACCCACTTTCTTGTGTTTTCTGGTTTTACTACCGGATCGTCACCACCTTGAAAAAAATGAACAGGCATATTAAAGGCATTTTCTAAATAGGAAATAGTTTCTATAGGTGGAGCCGGACAAACGGGTGCTATTGCCGCCCAAATATCGGGCCTAGTTAAACCTATCCACATGGTACCCCCGCCGCCCATGGAAAGCCCAGTTAAATACGTTCTATTTTCATCGATATTAAAACGTTTTTTTACATCATTAAGCATATCCATTACATCTTTTTCAGCTATGCCTTGATAGCCCATGGTACCACGCGCATATACAGATGCAACTATATATTCTACATTTTTCCACTTTGGAAATACCAGACTGGCCTCTACATCATTTTCTCCATCAGCATTACTTTTGCCAAATACTCTTCTTAAAGCTAAGCGATGATTTGACCCAGCTCCATGAAGCATAACCACTAAAGGGTAACTCTTTTTTTCACTGAATTCTTTTGGAATATATATAGCATAGGGTTGTTCGGTATCATCAACGTCTGAATGGAAACTTAATACTTGAGGCCCTGAATTTAATTTTTGAGAAAAAGTAAAGTGAGAGATATGAAAGCTTAAGTAAATAAGGCAAAGTGTTTTTATTGTTTTTGCAATTTTCATTATGGAAAGTTTTATAAGCATTTATTAATATAGTGCTAATTATTAAAAAAAAATGAATAATTCAAAATTAATAGGCAAAATCAAAGTTTGAATGGACGAGACTATTATTTATATCTAAAACAATAGATAATTATATGAATATTGAATTAGTCAACTATATTTAAAAAAATTAAATTGGAATTTTAAGTAGAAAGTACTATTTTGCTTAAATTTCAACCAAAAAAACAATTATAGTAAGATGTATTTAGATAGAAGGAATTTTTTAAAAATTACGGGTATTAGTACAAGCCTTAGCTTCTTGCCCAATCTTAGTTTTGGAAGAAAAGATGAAATACTAATAGGTCATAATAGCCATAAATATAAAGTTGCAGTTGGGTGGGGTACTTTAGACCCCTTAAAAAATCCGGTAAACGACTGCCACGAAATGGTAGAAGATGCTTCTGGGCGTCTTATAATGTGTACAAATGAGATTAAAAACAACATACTTATATATGATAAATCTGGTAAGCTTCTAGAAACGTGGGGCAATACCTACCCTGGAGCTCATGGTCTAACGATTTTTAATGAGGGAGAAAAACAATATCTATTAATTTGTGACAATAGTCGTAATCAAGTTATAAAAACCGACTTAAAAGGAAAAGAGATCTTCAAAATAGAATACCCAAAAGAAACTGGAGAATATTTATATCCTAGCCAATTTGTGCCTACAGAAACTGCTGTAAATCCCTTAAATGGAGATATTTATGTGGTTGATGGATACGGAAAAAACTTTGTTATGCAATATGATTCTAAAGGGAAATACATAAGGCATTGGGGCGGAAATGGTATAGAAAGTGGTCAGTTTAAGTGCAATCATGGCATTGTAGTGGATATGAGAAAACCTGATAATCCAACGCTTATTATTACTTCAAGACAACAAAACTGTTGGAAACGATTTACACTCGATGGCAAATACCTCTCTACTATCCAATTGCCTGGTTCGTTTATTTGCAGGCCCGTTATAAAAGGAAAGAATCTTTTTGGAGCTGTTTTTAGATCAACGCAAGAAAACTATCCAGATTCGGGTTATTTACAGATTTTGGATGCCAACGACAAAGTAGTTTCTTCACCTGGAGCCTCGGAGCCAATCTATCAAAATGGTGTTTTACAAGAACAAAGAAAATCGGATCCTGCAAAAGTTTTTATGCACCCACATGATGTTTGCATTGATGCCGATGAAAATATTTATGTTCCTCAATGGGCTTCCAAAAAAACCTATCCAATAAAGTTAGAGCGGGTTTAAAACTTCTTTAAAATGAAAAAAATGAAGTTTTGGATAAAATTCATGGCATCATTTTTTAAAATGAATGGAAAGTTACAATAATGCCTCCATTTTGTTCCCATTGACGCATTCCCTATTTTTGTATTTTTAAAAATAGAAAATGAATATTCTTATTATAGGAGGAGGAGGAAGAGAGCATGCTTTTGCTTGGAAAATTAGTCAAAGCAAGAAATGTGATAAAATTTTTGTAGCTCCAGGAAACGCAGGCACGAGTCAAATAGCTACCAATGTGCCCATTCAAGTCGATGATTTTGAAGGAATAAAAAAACTAGTTAAAGAGGAAAACATAGGATTGGTGGTAGTGGGGCCCGAAGACCCATTAGTAAAAGGAATTGTTGATTTTTTTAGAACCGACAGACAACTCAAAAAAGTAAAAATTATCGGACCAGATGCTTCAGGTGCTCGTTTAGAAGGAAGCAAAGATTTTTCTAAGGCCTTTATGCAAAAATATGGCGTTCCCACTGCCTTTTCTGAGACTTTTACAAAAGAAACTCTCGAGGATGGAATTGCTTATTTAGATAAACAAGCAGGCCCTTATGTTCTTAAAGCAGATGGACTAGCCGCTGGAAAAGGAGTAATTATAACTGAAAATAAAGAAGAGGCTAAAGCAAGTCTAAAAGAAATGCTTACCGAAGGAAAGTTTGGGGAAGCAGGCGATAAAGTGTTAGTAGAGCAGTTTTTAAATGGAATAGAACTTTCTGTCTTTGTGCTCTCCGATGGAAAAAATTATGTAATTCTGCCCGAAGCCAAAGATTATAAAAGAATAGGAGTGGGGGATACAGGCCTTAATACAGGAGGCATGGGTGCAGTTTCTCCTGTGCCTTTTGCAGATGAGGCTTTCATGCAAAAAGTGGAAGATTTGGTGGTAAAACCTACTTTGAAAGGTTTATTGGCAGAAAATATTCATTATGTTGGATTTATTTTTATTGGCTTAATGAACGACAACGGGAATCCAATGGTAATAGAATACAATGCCAGAATGGGAGACCCAGAAACCGAAGTGGTACTACCGAGAATAAAAAATGATTTTTTAAAAGTGCTAATTGCCGCAGCTGAAGGGAAATTAGATAAAGTAAAATTGAAATTTGATGCGAAATCAGCAGTTACCACCATGGTAGTGGCTGGAGGATATCCGGAAGAATACAAAAAAGGGAATATAATGGAAATTCCTAAAGATGAAAAGGACGCAATAGCGTTTCATGCAGGTACTAAAAATTCTTTGGAGGGTATATTAACAAACGGGGGAAGGGTAATTGCACTCACAGGTATTGGGCGTACCATGGTATCTGCTTTAAAGAAATCACAAAGAATGGCTCGCAATGTGAAGTTTAAAGGAAAATATTTTAGAAAAGATATTGCCAAAGATTTAATGGAATATTTTCAAAAATGATTAGATTTGT
>DAIQBE010000320.1:0-4667 GCA_036781325.1 Leadbetterella sp.
ATTATTGCTTCGGGGGGTGCGGGTAATATGGAGCACTTTTATGATGTTTTTACTAAAGGAAAAGCAGATGCGGGTCTTGCTGCCAGTATCTTTCATTTTAAAGAAATTGCAATTCCTGATTTAAAAAACTATTTAAAATCTAAAAGAATTTCTATTCGGATATAATTTAAAAGGGCTTTTTTTTAATCTATTTATCAAAATTTAGAATTGCTTCTTTCTATTTAATGACATTTTGCCATGAAATTTTTCGATGGCACATCATTTGTCCACAATATTTTACGTTATAATTTGATTTTTTTTAAATTATACGTAATTTCAATTACCAATTAGATAAAATAGAAGGCCTTTCATGCATAAAAATGACAAGTACGGAAATTTAGATTTTTCAGGAAGAAATCTGGAAAGTGTAGAAATGATAGAGATAACGCCTCCTGACGAAGTTATGGAAGATAATAACAATCTTCCAGAACATTTATCTATTTTGCCATTAAGGAATACGGTGCTTTTCCCAGGTATTGTTATTCCAGTTACCGTAACAAGAACAAAAGGAATACGCTTAGTAAAAAAAGCTTATAAAGGAGATAAAACCCTTGGCATAGTTTCTCAAATAAGGCAAACAAATGAAGAGCCTACCGAGGACGATTTGTATAAAGTAGGCACAATTGCTCATATTTTAAAAATGATTGTTCTTCCTGATGGCAACGTAACTATTATTTTACAAGGCAGAAGACGTTTTAAAGTAGAAGAGTACTTAAAATTTGATCCTTTTCTAACTGCCAAAGTGACATACATAGAAGATAAGTTTCCAAATGCCAAGAAAAAGGAAACTAAAGCATTAATTCAAAGTTTAAAAGAAGTTGCCTTAAATATTCTTAATCTTAACCCTGAAATTCCGCGGGATGCTCAAATAGCTATTAATAATATTGACACACCTAATTTTTTAACTCATTTTTTGTCTTCTAATCTAAATATTGGCATATCTGACAAGCAGCTCTTACTAGAAACTTTTGATGGGCAAGATCAAGCCACAAAACTTCTTGAACACATGATGAAAGAAGTGCAAGTATTAGAGATAAAAAAGGACATTCAGTTTAAAGCGAGTTCAGATATAGATCAACAACAAAAGGAATATTATCTAAGACAACAGATAAAAGTTCTTCAAGAAGAGTTAGGAATGGATTCTCCTGACCAGGAAGTTGAAAAACTCAGAGCAAAAGGTGCAAAAAAACATTGGAAGCCTGAAGTTAATGAGCATTTTAATAAAGAGCTGAATAAAATATCCAGAATGAACTCGATGTCTCCAGAATATGGAGTATCATTAAGCTATGCCGAACTTTTGGCAGAATTGCCTTGGAATGAAAACTCAAAGGATAATTTTTCATTAATTAGAGCTAAAAAAGTGTTAGATGGTGACCATTTTGGCCTTAAAAAAGTAAAGGAAAGAATATTAGAATACTTAGCTGTTTTGAAGCTTAGAAATGACATGAAAGCCCCACTTTTATGTTTATATGGCCCTCCAGGAGTTGGTAAAACCTCTTTGGGGAAATCTATTGCCAAAGCATTAGGAAGGGAATATATAAGAATGGCCTTAGGTGGTATTCATGACGAGGCGGAGATAAGAGGTCATCGTAAAACTTATATCGGAGCAATGCCGGGTAAAGTTATTCAGAATATTCAGAAAGCTAAAAAGAGCAATCCTGTTTTTATTCTAGATGAAATTGATAAAATATCTAGAGACCAAAGAGGTGATCCTTCCAGTGCACTTTTAGAAGTTTTAGATCCGGAACAAAACTATGCTTTTAAAGATAATTATTTAGAAGTAGAATACGATTTGTCTAAAGTTTTATTCATAGCAACTGCAAATTCTTTAGATAGTATTCAGCCTGCTTTGAGAGACAGAATGGAAATAATAGAGCTAAGTGGTTATACAGTGGAAGAAAAAGTGGAAATAGCAAAAAGGCATTTGATTCCTAAGCAAATTGAAGCGCATGGATTACATGCTAGTATGTTTAAACTTTCAAATAGTGCTATTATTAAACTGATAGAAGGTTTTACAAGAGAATCTGGCGTAAGAAAATTAGAACAAAAGATTGGAAGTTTGGTAAGAAAAATAGCTAAATCGGTGGCTATGGAAGAAGAATATAATCCGAATATTAAAGAAGAGGATATAGAAAGATTGCTTGGGCATTCTTTATACGATAAAGATTTGTATGAAGGTAACGAACTTGCTGGGGTTGTAACAGGTCTAGCCTGGACTCCGGTTGGTGGTGATATTTTGTTTATAGAATCAAATTTAAGTAAGGGAAAAGGAGTTCTTACACTTTCTGGACAGTTGGGAGATGTTATGAAAGAATCTGCTATAACCGCTTTATCCTATTTAAAATCACATTCAGAAGATTTAGGTATAGATTATAGAGTATTTACTAATTATGACTTACATATACATGTACCTCAAGGGGCAGTACCAAAAGATGGTCCTTCTGCAGGAATAACCATGTTAGTTTCTATGGCGTCAATTTTTACGCAAAGAAAGTTAAGAAAAGATCTTGCAATGACAGGAGAAATAACACTTCGTGGGAAGGTACTTCCTGTTGGCGGCATTAAAGAAAAGATTTTAGCTGCTAAAAGAGCAAATATTAAGCACATAGTAATGTGCTACAAAAACGAAAAAGATGTTCAAGAAATAGGGGAGGAATATACAAAAGGTTTGACCTTTCACTATGTAAATTATGTAGAAGAGGTATTGGAAGCAGCCTTGTTGAATGAGAAAGTGAAAAAGCCTATAATTTTTACTTTTCCAGAAGAACCAAAAAAAGAATTGCATTTAGGAATGAATTAATAAAAAAGAGCCGAAAGGCTCTTTTTTCTTGACTTTGACACCTGTTTTTTCAAAAAGCTCTCAGATGGTTATTTGAGGGCTATTTTGGTTTAATTTTCAAAAATTTGTAGAGAGCCGATTTAGTTTTTAGGTATTGACTTTCAATGTTTTAAGGTTGTAATTTTGCATTATGGCTTATTTGAAAATTGAAAAGAAAGAATCGGGCACTTATTTACGCATTTTGGAAAGTTATCGAAATGCTGAAGGTAAACCAACATCCAAGGTTTTGTATTCTCTTGGCAAAGTGGAAGACTATAAGCCTGAAGATCTTCGTAACATTGGAATCAAGTTTTATGAATTAGGCGGTGGTGACTTGAAAGCCCTTCTCGAAGGTGAATTAATGGAATTAGGCCGGTACAATTATGGTTATCAAAAGGTATTCGGCTATGCCCTTGAGCATTATGGCTTAAAGTCATTATTAGATCGTATTCAGAAAAAGAGTAAGCTGCAATTCAGCCTATTTGATAGCGTTTTTTTGATGCTATTGGAGCGTCTTCAAAGTCCTTGTAGCAAACTCAGTAACTTTCAGCACCGAGAAGAATATGTAAATCTACCCGAACTATCCTTACATCATCTTTACCGAGCCTTGGACAAATTGGCTCAAAACAATGAACTCATCCAGCAACAAATCTTCCAAACAGGCCGTAATCTGTTCAACCAAAGTTTAGACGTAGTCTTTTACGACGTAACCACTTTCTACTTTTCCAGCGAAGTGGAAAATGAAGGTGAACTCAGACAAATGGGTTTTGGAAAAGATGGTAAAATTGGTAAAACCCAAATCCTTTTTTGCATGATGATTGACCATCATAAAAACCCTATCGGCTATCGAGTTTTCAAAGGTAATACTTACGAAGGAGACACATTTAAAGAAGCTTTGGATGACCTCAAAAAAAGATATCAGATAGATAAAGTTATTGTAGTGGCTGATAGGGGTATGCTCTCTAAGAATAATTTAGAGATAACAACCAGCAAGGGCTACGAGTTTATTATTGGAGAGCGGTTGAAAAACTTACCACAAAAAACGCAGAAACAACTACTTGACTTGAAAAATTATCATCACCATTGGATATACAATGATGCCTCTGGTCAGGAGGTTTTGATACGCTATACCACATTGAAAGAAGGCAATAAAACCATTATAGCAACCTATTCTGCAAAAAGAGCAGCAAAAGACAAGCAAGATAGAGAGCAGAAATTGGAGCAAGCACAGAATCTGCTCAAAAACCCATCTAAAATCAACAGTAAAGCAGCTAGGTTCTTTTTAAAAGCACAAGAAAATAACAAATATAGTCTAAATGAAGAAAAAATAGCTGCGGCTGAGCGGTATGATGGTTTTTTAGCAATAAGCACCAACAATCAAAGTCTACCAGTAAGCGATGTCTTGGATCAGTATAAACAACTATTTAAAATAGAACACAGCTTTAGAACATTCAAGTCCCACCTTGAAACCAGGCCAATGTTTCATTGGACAGACCAGCGAATAGAAGGCCATATTTGCCTTTGCTACATGGCTTTTGCAATCCAAAACTTCGTGCTTCAAAAAATAAATCGTGACAAAAATGTCATAACAGAAAAATCACTCAGAGAAGCATTAGATAAAATGCAAGTTAGTCTTATAGACAACAATGGGAAAAAGTCTTACCTGAGATCGATGCCTTCAGAAAACGAAAAACTCATACTAAATAAAATGGGTCTAAAACCAATCTTGCCAATCCAAACACAGGATACTTTCAAAATCTAAAAATCTTCCAAAATAACGATTTGTAGAGAGCCGATTGGATATTGCTAT
>DAIQBE010000321.1:0-4658 GCA_036781325.1 Leadbetterella sp.
TCAAGCGACAAAAAGTTGATTATGATTGGTGGAATAGATGACCTGATAGTTGTAAATACGGCAGATGCTTTGCTTATTTGCAAAAAGGAAAACGAGCAAGCCATTAAGGAATATGTCTCAAAACTAAAAGAACTTAAAGGGGAAGCGTATCTTTAATCGAATGAAAAATAAAAAGGACACTATTTGGGGGGATTTTCTTGGCAAAAAACTGTTGTTGATTGCCATGTCACTCTCATTGCTTACGCATGGTGTAATCCTATATTTTACTTTGCCCAAAACCTATGATGCATTTGTGCATATGTTTTTTGCCGACCATTATGCTCGTTTTTGGTTTGAGCCCTGGGAGTATCGCTGGTACACGGGTTTTTTAACAATTAGTTACCCTCCTTTGGTGCACCAAGTTATTGCACTTCTAAGTAAGGTTTTTCCGTTAAAAGTGGCTTTCGTTATTTATGCCAATGTTATACTCCAAGTACTCATTGTTGGGGTTTACAGGTTTTCAAAATTATTTTATAATAAAACCACAGCTGGGGTAGCCGCTTTGCTAGTTGTGATTTTGTCCTCTATTGTTGAAACCCTGCATGTTTACGGGCAAATGCCCACCCTTACCGGTTTGGCTTTTTTGCTAAACGCTTTGCCTTTTTTATATTTATATATCCGAAAGCAAAAAGGAATTTATTTGGTAATGGCTCTGTCGTTTTTGGCAGTGGTGGTATCAGCACATCATGTTACAGCAATTTTTGGAATGGCTTTTTTCATTGCCCCAACGTTTTGGATGGCCCTGACAGATAACCTTCCAGAAAAAAGCCTAACCAACAATAGATTAAAGTTTGTCTTTTCCTTGTTAAGCCAAGGGATTTTACAATATAAACAGATTATTTTATTTGGTGGATTAATGCTTGTTTTGGCCATAGGTCTTATTTTTCCGTATTGGTTTTGGAGTAAAAATGACCCTATCACCCAAGTGTCTATTCCGCATGGATCAAGGGATAACTTTCTTTTGCAAACATCTTCAGGTTTGATATTTTTTATCATACCACTTATTTTGATTTTTTCTTTTTTGCCAGCAATTAGCTATTCTTTATCAAAAAAGAAACGTTTTTTTGGTTGGGCCTTGGCTTTTTATGTTTGCATTCTTTTTGGAAGTGGAGGCACTACACCTTTTCCGAAAATGATTCTGGGGAGCAACGCATTCAACATTCTTACCTTAGATCGATTTGGTTTTTGGGCTTCCATTATTGCTGTACCTTTTATGGCAAAGTTTATTTTATCGTTTGTTGCCGGGCCAGTTCAACAATTTTGGGTAAATAATTTCGGAAAAACGAACCATTTTATCTTGTCAGGTGCTACTGGTTTTGCTTATTTTTTGTTCGTAATTTTTGTTTTTCATTTAGGTACATTTAGACCTTTGCAGCCAAAAGAGGTAGAGATTCAGCCTATTCTTAATTTTTTAAACCGTGACGAACATATGCGGTGGCGATACTTGACTTTGGGTTTTGGTGACCAAATGGCTTGGCTCAGTTCAAATAGCCTTGCAGCTACTGTGGATGGCAACTATCACTCGGCAAGAAGGCTTCCGGAGCTCACCACAAGGCCTATCGAACGACTTGAAAATGCGAAATTTAGTGGTGGTGCGGGATTGGCCTCACTAAATGATTTTTTAGCAAATGCCGAAAAATATAGCTTGAAGTATGTTTTTAGTAATGATCGCTATTACGACCCATTGCTTTATTATACAGGTTGGAGCCGAACAATTCGCCTTGAAAATGGCATAATGGTATGGGAAAAAGGCAATATATCCACTATAAAACCCATTATACCAAAAAAAATAGCCCCATTTCTAAAATATGCTTGGGGAACTTTACCCATTTCAAGTCTAATTTTGGCCATATTTCTAGGTTTTCTATATTTAAGAAAGTTTAAAGAGACAGAATACTTACAAGAAACACCAGCAGTAGATGATTATTATCCGAAATCTATTGTTTTTGCTTCTGCGGTTTTGCCATTGGTGTTTAGTTTGACATTTATCAGCAAACAAGTGTACGAATTGTTGTTTGTAAAAGAGCAAAATACTCCCGTCTCAGCCATTCAAAATTACTATAATCATCTTGATTTTCAAAGATTTGAGCAGGCATTTCAATTTTTTGTTCCATCCCCTACTTTTACTCTCGACCAATATTTATTAGAAAAATCTGTAAGCGATGGTGGCATCATGCCCTCCTATGCTAAACTGGACAGTATATCTATTCAAGAAATCACCACCCAAAAAGATTATTCATTAGTAAAAGTGTATTCTGAATGGAATACTGCATTAGGAGAAAAAGTAAAAATAGACACTATAGAGTTGACTAAAATAAAGAAAAAATGGTATTTAAAACCTAAAAAATTTGTAGCCGAAATTCCTGAATATCAAATGCGGGCTTACACGTTTACCTTATTTAAAAAGCAAGGCAAACGACACATTAGTAGCTTCCCTACGGTAAAAGATGACCGCGTAAAAAAGCCATTTGCCGCTTATTTACAGGTTAATTACTTAAAAAAAGATAGTTTAAATTATTTAACGGGCGAGCTAATAAATGCCGATGATATTCCAATTAATATTGGCCTAAAAGCAAGGGTGCATTTTAAAAAAAATGGTTTTAAAGATTACTATCCAAGTAAAGCTGTACATTACAATCTTTCCCCTAAAGCAAGTACTTTTTTTCAGATAGATTTAGATAATGCAAAAATGTTGGACTCTTTAC
Source organism: Leadbetterella sp. (assembly GCA_036781325.1). Lineage (GTDB taxonomy): Bacteria > Bacteroidota > Bacteroidia > Cytophagales > Spirosomataceae > Leadbetterella. The sequence continues at coordinate 2,745 of DAIQBE010000321.1, forward strand.
AAGTTCAAAAAATTGAATTGTTTACCGAAACGGATGTTACTGAGCGGGGCTATATACATGGGGGTGTTTTGAATTATTCCATTACTAAATCAAATACAAAGACCCTAAAACTAAGAGCTAATTTTTATGATGAGCTAAGTGCAGATATCAACGTTCCTGGTGTTTTGCTTGCACAAAAAAATAACTTTGGTCGAATTATTCAAACTCAATTGATACTGTTTGAAACCGCAATAAGAAGTGGACTAAATCTAAGTTTTACTGCCGAAATTTTAGATTTGAATGGTAAAACTACTTTGCAAAATCAAATACCAATTGAATTGTATATTAATGGTAAAACCAGAAAACCTTTACCTTTCGAAAACGAAATTAAGCCTAAAAATCAAGGTATTTATGTTTTACCCCATTGTTTTGTATCTCAAGAAATCTATTTACAATGAAAGTCGCGTTTTTTTTACTTTGTAATTTAATTGTTTTGGTATCTTGTAAAAACGAAAACCAGAAACCGATTTGGGAAAACCAAAAAGAAATCATTAGTGTTTCAGATGCTAATTTTCAATTTGAAAGTAAGGCTAGAGGCTGGGAAGTGAGTTTGCAAAATTTCATACAACCAATACCAGTAAAAGTTGTAGAAAGAAAAAATGGCTTTTCTGTTGAAATTGAATCGAAAAATGGAATTATAGAGGGTCCTGCAGACTTAGTTTTAAAAAAAAACAATCAGGTATTTAGCTATTCGTTTTATTTGTCGAATAAACCTAATGAGGCGACAAGTAAATATGACTATCGTTCACCCAAAACTGTAAATCCTGATAGCATTTTAGTGCATCAAAGCATTTTTTTTAACATTGATAAATCTCGAAATATAAAAAAAATACTTGAAATAGGGAGTTATTTTTCGGAACGTCAGATTTCATTGCCACCCAAAGTTATGGTGCAAGAAGCTATTCTAAATGAGCCTATAACTTCATATTATGTGCAAGCAGGGTCGGCTACACAAATCCCGATCAAGGGCTCTTTTGATTCTTACCATCAGAAGTATAGCATATTGGCTGGACCTATTTATGACCAATATCAAAACCTAGTATCAGATGGAACCTTGATTCGCTTTGAATATGAAATGGCCAATCAAAATGGTTTAGCAGAAGTAGGCTGCAAAGATGGATATGCTCAATTGCTATTACCAAAGTCTAAAGCTAAAAACTTGATTATTCAGGCACTAATTCATGATTTAGCATCTAATAGAATTCTAATTACTGAGAAATGATGAGATATTTTTTTCTGCTAATTCTATTACTATTGGGCCTTTGGGTTTTCTTAAAAGGCAATTCTCGCATTGCCAATGACGAAATACCCATTTTTTTAAAAGTAGATGCTATTAATTTTGCTCACGCCACCGAAATAGAAATAAAATCTAAGTCCTTCTTTAAGCCTACCCTTGCTGAGCTTGAAATATTTAAGAAAGATTATTCGGCTATTTGGGCACATTTAAATCATCTTTATGCTACCAACGACGTACTGGCTGGAAAAGAATATTATACTGAGGCATGGTTTAAGCATATATGTTTAATGTATAATGGTCCTGAAAAACACAATTTGATTCGCAAAGACTTGAGGCATGAGGTTGTTATAAACAATTGGGCGAGCGATGGTCTGGTTTGTACGCTTACAGATAGTGTTAAAGTCGCTTATTATCTTCCCAATTCAAACACACAAATCTGTAAAATTCCAGTGTCTATGGTAGTGTTGTTTCAAGGCGACCACTGGCGAATTGATGCCATAAAAGTTTCGAAAAAGCGAATAATTGATTCCTAAATATGGAATAATCACAAAATTTTCCATAAATGAGATAATTTACAAAATTATTAATAAAATAAATAATTGATAATCAATTATTTATAATTCTGGCATATTGTTAGT
>DAIQBE010000322.1:0-4652 GCA_036781325.1 Leadbetterella sp.
GTGGTATTTCTTAAGCGATCTTCCAAAAAGAGGACCAGCAATTGCAATTGCTGGAATAGCTACCATGATACCATAAAGAAGAGTTTTTCCTAAGTCAGCATTAAGTTGACTAGCTATTGCAGCTGGAGACGGGTGAGGAGGTAAGTACCCATGTGCCACAGATAGAGCTGAAAGCATAGGAACTGCCAAATATAAAATTGGCAATTTAGTGGAATTTGCAATACTGAAAATTAGAGGAATAACAATTACAAAACCAGCGTTATAAAACAAAGGTATTCCGATGATGAATCCAGAAAGTGCTAAACCCCAAAGTAGATATTTTTCGCCGAAGAGATTTATTAACTTATTGGTAATTTGTTGCGCAGCTCCACTTACTGCCACAAGTTTTCCTAGCATAGCTCCAAAACCTATAATAAGTGTTAAATCACCTAGCGTATTTCCTACGCCTGTTTGAATGGCTTTGCTGATTACAGGAATTTCTAATCCACTTACTAATCCTAAGCTAATTGAAACTAATATAAAGGCAATGAATGTGTCAATTTTTAGCCAAGTTATTAATAATATTAGGAATACTATCGCAACAAGAGTTAGAATTAATGGCATTTATTTGTTATTTTAAGGTTAATAATTAAATACAATATTACACAAAAAATGTATTTATTTTCAGTATTAATTGTATTTGGCAGTCTCCAATATTTTGTAAGCTTTTAATCTTGATTTTTTCCCCTAATTGGCATGTTTTTACTTCATAAATAAAAGCTGTTATATTTTCGTTGGGGTTTTTGAAAGAGTTTGGTTTATCTTAAAAAATTGATAGGGTAGAAGAAGGAATGTAAATTAGCTTAACGAAGCTCTAAAGTTTTGATTTTAAAGGTGTAGAACTATATTTACAAACCCTATGATATCATTGTTATTGCTAAAAGCAACCGAAATAATTAATAATTTTGTGAGTTTTAGAAGTACATTAAGTTTTAGAAGTCTTTCAAAAAATTTGTTAACTTCATTAACTATAATTTTATAAAATTAAGAAGAAGGTTGAAATAGCATAAAAAAAGTACAAGATATATAAAATTAATCAAAGGGGAAGAGATTTAAAAGACAAAAAAAAGAGAGCATGAAGCCCTCTTTCATTTGTATCTTTTTTAAGAATTATGCTTTAATTTTAATTTTTTGACCAACTTTTACTGTATTTCCAGAGATTTTATTCCACCTTTTAATATCCTCAATTGTAACTCCATCATATTTTTGAGAAATATTCCATAAAGTATCTCCTTGCCTAACGGTGTGAATTTGTCCTTTAATATTTTCTGAAGAAGTTTTAGCCGCTAAACTATTTGCTTTTACTTTTTTAGTTTCTTTTACATAAACTATTAACCTTTCTCCTACCAAAACTTTGGAAGATTTTTTATTATTCCATTTTTTAATATCGGTCATAGTTACATCATATTTAGAAGCTATTTTATTTAAAAACTCGCCTCTTTTTACCTTGTGGGTTTTCTTTATCGAATTAGTAACTTTTTTGTATTGAGTAGGAGTTTCAACCTCTTCATTAGAATCTTCTACTTCTGACACCGCACTATTTGATCTTCTTCCAATTATTATAGTACCATCTTCATTTTGTTCAATTGCATTTCCACTAGCTAAAATAGCCTCATCAGAGGAAGATTGTTGAATCAATAAAGTGTTTGATTTTTTTGTCGCCGAATCTAAGATTGCAATTCTATTTTCATTAAAGTAGCTCATCTTTTCAATTGGGAAAGCTATTTCATATCCTCTGATAGTTTCTGGGAGTATATCAGTTTTAAAATGAGGGTTGTGCTTTTTTAATTCAAGAAGGTCTATATGACTTAAACTAGCGAAAACTTTAAGGTCTAAATAGCCTTCAATATTGATTTTTTCGACTGGAACAAAGCTTTTCTTGTTTTCAGCATAAATACCATGTTCATTTCCGAAATTCATTAAATAAGCTAAGGCTATAAACTGTGGCACATAGGCTCTTGTATCAGGATGAATGTGAGGGTGTAAATCCCAATAATTTGTAAGGCCAGTAGATTTAATGGTTCTTCTGATTCTGCCTGGTCCAGTATTGTAGGAGGCTAAGGCTAAATCCCAATCTTCAAACATATTATATAGCCTTTTTAAGTATTTGCAAGCTGCATCTGTTGATTTTTCAATATGCATTCTTTCATCCACATTTTCATTAATTACTAAACCCATTTCTTTTCCGGTTATAGTCATAAACTGCCATAAACCAACAGCTTTACTTCTAGAAACTATTTTTGGATTTAGTCCTGATTCAAGAAGAGATAAATATTTCAATTCTTCCGGCATGTTGTTTTGAGAAAGAAATTTTTCAAACATTGGAAAAAATTGTTCCTTATCTTCCATCATTTGCTTAGTAAAACTTGGTCTTTTAATAATGAAATAGTCAAGGTATTTTTTCACACTTTCATTATAAACCATAGGCATAATCTTTTCTATTGATTTCAACCTTTGTTCTACTATTTTTGGGTCTTCTATTTTGACTTTAAATTGTTTTCCATCTCTAGAATCAACTACTTGCAATTCAAAGGGATATTGAATTTGCGGCTGTTCAGAAATTGAATCTTGGGAAAATGCTTCTTGTTCTTCAAGTATAACAGTTTGAGCGGAAGTAAAATGAATAATGGATATGCCCAACACCAAAGAAAAGGTCAAAAATAATTTTGAGATTTTCATAATAATTTTATTTTTTCTAATTATATAAAATAAGATAAAGAAATTTATAGGAAAGCAAAGACCAAATTTAATATTTTTTTTACAAAAAAAAATATTTATCAGGAAAAAACGTAAAAAACAGTGCATTTATTGCTTTTTTTCTATAAAATATGCAAAACTTAACATTCTTTTTTCATCAAAATTCTTACCAAGGATTTGGAATCCGATTGGAAGATTTGTGGCAGTGGTTCCGTTTGGAATAGAGATGGATGGGAATCCTACTACGTTGGCATGAACAGTAAAAATGTCTGCTAAAAACATTTCCATTTGATTTTCTGACTTTTCTCCAATTTTAAATGCAGGAGTAGGGGTAGTTGGAGAGACGATAAAGTCAACGTTATCAAAAAAAGCTTCGGTTTCTTTTTTTATTATCTGTCTTACTTTCTGTGCTTTGGTATAATAAGCATCATAGTAGTCTGCGCTTAAAATAAATGAGCCAAGAAGTATTCGTTTTTTTACTTCTTTTCCGAATCCTTCCGTCCTTGATTTTTTATATAATTCAGTTAAATTATTTGCTGCAGAAGTTCTGTGACCATAACGTATCCCATCATATCTTGATAAATTTGAACTTGCTTCTGCCATTGTAAGTATATAATAGGTAGGCAAAAGGAATTTCATATTAGGAAAAGAAAGAGGAACAATTTCATGACCTTGCTTTTTTAAGTTTTCGATTTTTTCAATTGTTTTTTCTTTAACTTCAATATCTAAGCCTTCTGAATTTAAAGTATCTTCGAAATAACCGATTTTAAATTTTTCATTTTTGAAATCAGTATATTTTTCAACTTCCAAAAGGGAAACTGTGCTGTCATATTCATCAGCTCCCGCAATAACTTCTAAAATTAAAGCTGCGTCTTCTACACTTTGTGTGATTGGTCCAATGCAATCAAAAGAAGAAGCATATGCTGCCAATCCCCATCGAGAAACTCTAGAATAACTTGGCTTTAAGCCTACAACTCCGCAAAAACTTGCGGGTTGTCTAACAGAGCCCCCAGTGTCAGAACCTATGGATGCGTGACACATATTTGCTTGAACAGCGACGGCTGAAGCACCAGATGAGCCTCCAGGCACTCGACTGGGATCAGCGAAATTCCGAACAGGGCCAAAAGCTGAATTCTCATTTGATGAGCCCATGGCAAATTCATCACAATTTTGCCTTCCAATTATTATGGCGTCTTCGTTTAATAGCTTTTGAACCGCGGTTCCTGAAAATTGTGATTGAAAACCATTTAGAATTTTGCTACTTGCTTGCAAGCCATGATCTTTGTAAGCTAAGACATCTTTAAGGCCGATAACCATACCAGCAAGTTTTCCTTGTGTGTTGTTTTTTATTTTAATGTCAATTTCTTCCGCTTTTTTTAATGCATCTTTTTCGTAAACTTCTAAAAAAACATTTAATGAAACATTTCTTTCAATAGTTTGTAGAAATTGTTTTACGGTTTCTAAGCACGAAGTTTCACCTTTTAATAGGGCATTTCGGTAGGTAGAATATTTGGTATAAATCACTATATTCCAGGTAATTATAAAATAAAAAACAACAGTTTCATTTTTATATTAATGAATCTGTTGTTAAAAAAAGAAAAAAAATAAAATTAATCTTGTGAATTTGCTGCTTTTTCGATGTTTTCTTTAACATCTTTAGTAGCATCTTTAAACTCACGGATACCTTTTCCAAGACCACGAGCTAATTCTGGTAACTTTTTAGCACCAAAAAATAAAAGTATTACGAACACGATTACGAAAATCTCTGTTCCACCCAAATTGCCTAAAAATAATAATGCTGCTATTTCCATGAGAATTTTAACTTAAAATATGATAACACAAATTTAATAATTAAACTATTAAAAAAAACTATTTATTGTCTTTTTAAATAATATATTATTTTAAATTTTTTTGAA
>DAIQBE010000323.1:0-4647 GCA_036781325.1 Leadbetterella sp.
CCGTATTAATTCTAAAATACTCACTGGCATCATAACTATGGGTAATTGCAGCAGCATGAATAATTAAATCAATATCTTTTAGCGCATTTTCCCAATTTTCTACGTTTTGCAAATCGCCAGAAACAATAGTTACATTGGGAATTAAAATATTTTTCCTGCTTAATCCAAAAATTTCAAATTTATCCAAAGGCATTTTATTTACCAACCTTCGCATTAATTCGGAATTTATTCCTGTAACAAAAACTCTTATTTTCTTGCTTTCAATCAATATTTTTTATTTCTTTTATTTTAAATTTAAAAAGATTAGAAACAAATTCTACCAAAGCTCCAAACTTAACAAAAGATTGTCTGTTTTCTAATTTTAAAAAAACAACAGGAAATTCTTTAATTTTTAATTTAAGTTTTCTAGCTCGAATCATAATTTCAGCATCAATAAACCAATCATCAGAAGCGAGATTTAGTTTATCATACGCTTCTTTAGTAAACATCTTTGGCTTAGAATTTATATCCCTTGAATTTAATCCCGGAAAAAGTAAATTGAAACTAAAATTAAAAATTATAGAAATAAAATTTCTATAAAAACCATCTCCTCTTTTTTCCCGATAAGACTTTACTAAATCAAGACGTTCCTTAGATATCAAATCATAACAATCTTTTAAACTTCCAACTGGAAACTGCCCATCGCCATCAATTACGCAAATATATTTTCCTTTTGCTATTTCCAGTCCAGATTTCATATCCCAACCCATCATTCCTTTTTTTGGCTTACAGACTGTGATAAAATGAGAATCGGATGCCGCTATCCCTTCCACCAATTCTTTTGTTATATCATTACTACCTTCAAAATAATTGCCAACTAATATTATTTCATAATCAGGAGTAATAGATGACACACAACTTTTCACCTCATTGGCGAATTTGATAATTGATTCATTCGATCTATAACACAAAACTACGGTTGATAATACAATGTTACTTTCCATTCATACTTCTTTTTTAATTTAAATTTTCACCTAAATAAAGCCTTCAAAGATTTTAAAAAAAATTAATATTCATTAAAAAGTTTGTAAGATGATTTAAATAAAATTAGGTGAGGTTTAATAAATTTAAACGTTATATTTTTTCGATTCTTTCCTCGAAATCAAATTAATTATAAAAAATAAACCCAAATGTAGTAGTTAAATTTATAAGAAAAAAGTTCCAATTGTAATTAAATAGTATTTTAATAATGCATGGTTTATTTTATTAACTTTTGTCAATTTAGGCCAAAGAATATTAAAATGAAGGTTGAAAATATCTCTTATATTTTTGTAATTATTTTAAAAATGAAGAAAAATAGAGCCATTACAATTCTCACTAAAAATTTAACAAAAAAAAACTTAACCCTTTTAATTTAAAAATAGCCAATTCACCATTCCTCAGATATTTTATCCTTTTGTGTACTTTGTATTGCACAGTACCTTGTGTGGTTCTATATTTGAATCATAAAATAAAACAAACAGTTTATACATATGAAAAAGTTAAATAGAATAAAAGGAAATGATTCGATGCTTGGTGGTGTTATGGCAGGATTTGCTGAATATTGGGATGTAGATGTAACCTTGTTGCGAGTTATTGCTGCAGCTGGTTTTTTTACTCCTGCTCCTGTTGTTATAGTTTATTTGATTTTATGGGCTATTATGCCAGCCAAAGATAATTATTCCGTAGTTTCGAATAAATCATAGAACTCCAATAGAATAGATTTTTAAGCCTAAATTTTCCATTTAGGCTTTTTTATTGAAAATTGAATTCAAAATTATTAAATTTTATTTATGAAATTTTTACACCTAAAATACAATTTAACCTTTTACTTTTTTAATTTGAATTTTTCAAGAGAATTAAAGCTACTTACAAAATTAAATTGTGAGCAATTTATCAAACTCAATAAAGTTTTTTTATTTTTCCTTGCCACTTCAGTTAAATAACAATAAAGTGAACCAAAAAAACAATCTTATACTGTATTTTTGCATTTCATTATTATAACTAATAGGGATGCTCTACCCACAAAACATAGAAGTAAAATTAGGTTTCGACAAGATTAGGCAATTATTGGCCGAAGAATGTGTGAGTTCTTTAGGCAGGACATTGGTGGACAAAATAAAGTTTTCCGATCGGTTTGATTTAATCAAAAAAATGATAGACCAAACAGCGGAATTTCGATTGATTCTTCAATTGGAGTCTAGTTTCCCTAATCAAAATTACCTTGATGTAATTCCTTATTTAAAACGTGCTGGGATAGAAGGGGCTTATTTAGATCAAGAAGAATTTTTTGATATAAAATTATCCCTCACCACAATCCAACAAATTTTTCACTTTTTCAAAAATAAGCCAGAAGAAAGCTACCCGCAACTTAAAAAATTAATGGAAAATGCTTTGCCTGAGAAAAATAAGGAAGGATGGAGCAATTTAATTGGGCAAATAAATTTAGTAATTGATGAAAAAGGGACTGTAAAAGACAATGCTTCAAAAGAATTGTTTGAAATCAGAAGGAAACTTGCAGCTGAACTACAAAACGTAAAAAGAACACTCGAAAGAATTTACCGAACCGCTAAGAATTCGGGATGGATTGGAGATGAGATGAGTTTAACAGTACGAAATGGGCGCTTAGTTTTGCCCTTACTTGCAGAACATAAAAGAAAACTTTCCGGTTTTGTTCATGATGAATCTTCCACAGGGCAAATTGCATTTGTGGAACCAGGAGAAGTTTTAGAAGCGAATAACGAAATTAGAGATCTAGAAATAAGAGAACGAAGAGAAATAATTAAGATTTTAGAACAACTTACTACTTTATTAAGGCCTCAATTGGCCGATTTAGAAAAATCATACTTTTTTTTAGGATTAATGGACTTCATAAGAGCAAAAGCTAGATTAGCCCATAAAATTAATGCTTTTAATCCGCTAATTGTAAATGAAGCCGTTGTGGATTGGTCTTTTGCGGTTCATCCATTATTATATCTGGCTCACCAAAAAGTAAAGAAAAAGGTGGTGCCTTTGCGAGTGAGTTTGAATAGAGAAAATAGAATTTTAGTAGTCTCTGGGCCAAATGCTGGCGGGAAATCCGTAATGTTAAAAACTATTGGTTTAATTCAATATATGACCCAATGCGGACTTTTGGTTTCGGTTTCTCCTGATTCAAAAATTGGTGTATTCAAGAACCTATTTATAGATATTGGCGACGAACAAAGTATTGAGAATGATTTAAGTACATACAGTTCACATCTTACCAATATGAAGCAATTTCTAGAAAATGCCAACAAAAGCACACTTTTCTTGATCGATGAGTTTGGCACTGGGACGGAACCGACTTTAGGGGGCTCAATTGCAGAAGCAATATTAGAACAATTGCTTAAAAATCAAGCTTTTGGAGTAGTAAATACGCATTACACCAACTTAAAAGTTTTTGCAGACAAAAACGACGGCTTGATAAATGGGGCCATGAGGTTTGATTCCGAACATTTAGAGCCACTATATGAGCTAGAGATAGGCAAGCCAGGAAGTTCTTTTGCCTTAGAAGTAGCCCAAAAGATTGGCCTTCCAACATACATCATCCAAAATGCTAAAAAGAAATTAGGAAAAAGTCAGGTAAATTTTGAAAAGCTTTTAAAAGAACTGGAGATTGAGAAAAAGGTATTCTCGGATCAAAACAGCGAATTACAAAAGGAAACTCGGGAATTAAAAGAAAAGGTAACTCAATATAATTCACTAAAGACTTTTCTTGAAAACGACCGAAAACGACTGCTTGACACCGCAAAAGAACAAGCTAAAAATTTATTAAAAGAGGCAAATAAAAAAATTGAAGGTACTATTAGGGAAATAAAAGAGAACAAAGCCGATAAAGAATTGACCAAAGCAGTACGACAAGAATTACAAGTATTTGAAAAAGAACTTCTAAAAGTTGAGAAACCTAAAAACCAAATAATATCAAAAACGATTTGGGAAAAAGAAGAAGGAAAACTGGGAATTGGCGATTTTGTAAAGCTCCAAGGGCAAGAAACATTTGGACAAGTTCTAAGTTTAAACGGGAAAGAGGCTGAGATATTATTTGGTGAATTAAAATCTGTTTTGAAATTAAATAGATTAGAAAAAGTTTCAAAAAAAGAATTTAAAGCCTCCGTAAAGGAAACACTGAAAGAGAATTTAAAAGGCTACGATATGAATGAGAAGCTAAGTCAATTTAGTTTCAATCTGGATATAAGAGGAAAAAGAGGAGATGAGGCATTAACCTTGGTGGATAATTTATTAGATGATGCGATATTATTGGGATACCCTCAACTTAGAATTGTACATGGAAAAGGAGATGGAATTTTAAGAAACTTAATCAAGAATCATTTAAAAAGTTATAAACAAATTAAAAGTTTAAGCGACGAGCATGCCGATAGAGGGGGACAAGGTGTAACGCTCGTGGATTTAAAATAAGTCAAAACAAGATTTTATTAAGTTTATTAAAACTATCTATCATTAAAAAGCTACAAAGTCAAAGTATTTTTTCAAATTTTCGAACGCTATATTCGCTAGATCTTTGTTTTCTTTGGAATTATAGCATCTAATAGAAGTTAATTTTCCCTTGTAAAAATGGTTCACGATAAATAGCAAACTAATTTAAATTAA
>DAIQBE010000324.1:0-4645 GCA_036781325.1 Leadbetterella sp.
CATCACGCCAATTTCATCATGAGTTAAACTACAAAACCTTTTGCTTTCTATGCGTAGTTCTTTCCCATTATTAAGTTTCAAACTACAAAAGCGTTTTAAGTAGCCATATTTCATGTCAAGTTCTCTATAAAAATCAATTATATGACATTTGGCTAAATCTACGATTTCTCCATCAATTCTTATCTCAATTCCTATCCAGTTAACTGAATTTATAACTTTTGCAAAATAATCAGGATACCCATTTTTCCACCAACCAACTCTTGTTTTATCAGGAAACCAAACTCCTGCTACATAATTTCCCTGCAATGTTTTACCTGAAAAACCCTCTTCAAAATTCCCTCTTCCTCCAAATTTTCCATTTCCAAGACTCATTAAGCTTTCTGTAATTTCATTATATTCAGCATGAAATCCACTCTCAATTATTTTCCATTCATCTTGCGTAATGTAATTCTTCATCTCAAAACATTTTTAATTTAAAGTATTTAACTTTTCCAATATTTCTATTGGACCCATTTCAAATAACCCCTTTATTACAAAATCTGCATTCGTTAACACTTGGCTATCCCCAATTCCAACAGCTTTCATATGGGCCGCTTTGGCTGCTTGAATACCCGCAAAAGCATCTTCAAAAACAATACAATTAGTGTCCTTTACTGCTAAAGCATTGGCTCCTTTTAAAAAAACCTCGGGGTCAGGTTTACTTTTCGAAACTAGATTCCCATCAATAATTGCATCAAAAAAAGAACAAATCCCTGTTTTTTCTAATATTAAGGTTGCGTTTTTGCTTGCAGAACCTAATGCTATTTTTATACCTAAGTTCCTACTTCCTTCTAAAAACTCTTTTACCCCAGGTAAAATATCTTTTTCTGTCATTTGATTTACAAGTTCTAAATACCAAGAATTTTTTATTTCCGCATATTTTAACTTTTCTTCCAATGAAACTTCCAAATTTCCTTTTTTGAGTATCTCATTCAATGAATCCATTCGACTAATTCCTTTTAAAGTCTCATTAAATTCTTCATCAATGTCAAACCCTAGAACATTGGATAATTTTTTCCAAGCCTTAAAATGAAATACAGCTGTATCCACAATAACGCCATCTAAATCAAACAAAAATGCCTTTTCCAAATAATTATCTTATTTTAATTCTAATACCATTACTTCTTTTGGCCCCAATTTTAATGAGGAAATATCATCCAATTCACTGTTATTAAGCACATTCTTGGCTCTTTTGGCTCCTTTCAGTACCTCAGCGAATCTAATAGTTTTTATTTCTTTTATTACTTTATTTGTATTCGCAACCACCATTACTGTTTGTTTATCAGTATATCTAAAATAAACATAAATTCCTTCTGTAGGTACAAATTGCATAAACTTACCTCTAGAAATTGCTTCTGATGATTTACGATAGTTTGCTAAATTTTTAATAAAATTAAAAGCCTCGTTCTCCTTTTCCGTTCGTCCAGAAGTTTCAAACTTATTTACCTTATCTTCTTTCCATCCTCCAGGAAAATCTCTCCTTACTTCGGCATCTGAAGGATCTTTAAAATTTTTCATTAAAACTTCTGTTCCATAATAAAAATGCGGAATTCCTCTTAAAGTCATCAACCAAGCAACCCCCATTTTATACTTTTCGAAATCCTCTCCAATTACAGAATAAAATCTATTATGGTCGTGGTTTTCTAAAAAATTAACATTTTTTGTTGGATCTGCATAAACTAAAACTTGTGATAATACCGTATAAAGTTTACTAACACCCTCGTTCCAACCGAATTCATGATTAAGTGCCTCGAAAATTGCCTCTTCCACCACAAAATCACAAGAACCTGGCAAATTGCTTTTGAAAGACGTATTTAAATTGTTTTTGGTAAAATAAGCTAAACTCACAACAGTATTCACCGCTGATTCTCCAAAAATATGGATATTTGGATATTCATCTAACAACGCTTTGTTACAACGATTCATAAAATCCAAATCATTATATATATACGTATCAATTCGCCACGCGTCTATTCCAAAAGTTTCTACAGACCATAAAGCGTGTTGAACAAGAAAATTTGCTACAAAAGCATTATTTTGGTTTAAATCCGGCAAAAATGAAGTAAACCAACCGTTTCTTACTTCATTTCTATCCTTTAAAGAAGCATGAATATCAAATAAAGGTTGGTCTTTATAAGTGGTATTTGTGTAAGTATCCCATTCATTGAGCCAATCTTTGGTAGGCTTGTCTTTTAAAAACCAATGGTTTATTCCTACATGATTATAAACTGCATCTTGAACAATTTTTATTCCTTTTTTATGAGCTTCTTCAGATAATTTTTTATATGCCTCATTTCCTCCGAGTCTTTTATCTACTTGGTAATGATCGGTAAAGCCATAACCATGATAGGCACTGCGCATTACTCCCAATTCATTTGTTAAATATTGGTTATTTTCAATGACTGGAGTCATCCAAATAGCGGTCACTCCTAATTCTTTTAGATACTCTAAATGATTGGTAACACCTTGTAAATCACCTCCATGACGTAAAAACGGATTATTTCTATCATGATTTGGATCTGCCATATCCGCAAATTTATCATTTGATTCATCACCATTAGAAAATCTATCCGGCATTAAAAGATAAATAAAATCGGATTGATTCAAACCTAAAGGCTTTGCTGATTTACTTTTAAGTTCATATTTAATAATAGTTTGACCGAAAACAATCTCAAGGATACCAGGTTTGACAAATTTTGAAATTTCTAAATCAAGAAAAGCATAGTTTGGGTTTTCAACAAATTGAATTCTTTTCAATTTTACACCTTCATAGAAATTTAATTTTATTTTGGCTGCGGACAAATTAGTACCATAAACTAACAATTGAACATTTGGGTTTTGCATTCCCACAAACCAATTAGTAGGATTTATCTTATTAATAACAAAATTCTGGGCATTTAACTTTATAGAACAACCTATTAATAGAACACAAAAATAATCCCAGATTACTTTCTTAAATTTCATGAGGTTAAACGTATTTTTTGCAAAATAAAGCAATTGTAGTATTTATTCATACAAAAAACCTTTTTACCTTTGAAACCGTACTTTAACTAAATGAAAAATAGAATTTTTACCTTACTATTTATTATTCTTTCAATGAACATTTTAAAAGCACAAGTAAAACGTAATGACAAAATAGTCATTTACCAGATTTTTACTAGATTATTTTCAAATCAAAACATTACAAATAAAACATATGGAACACTTATTGAAAATGGTACTGGAAAATTTAATGATATAAATAAGAATGCTATAAAATCATTAAAGGAATTAGGAATTAGTCATATTTGGTTTACCGGAGTAATTGAACACGCTTTAATGACTGACTACACTAAATTCAAAATTTCAAAAGATCATCCTCAAGTGGTAAAAGGGATTGCTGGCTCACCTTACGCAATTAAAGATTATTATGATGTAAATCCCGATTTAGCCGAATCAGTAGAAAATCGTATGCAGGAATTCGAAAATTTAATCGAAAGAACTCACAAGGAAGGCTTAAAAGTTATTATAGATTTCGTCCCTAATCATGTGGCAAGGCAATATAAATCTGACAATAAGCCTAAGGGAATTAAAGATTTTGGATCTGATGATAACAAAAAAATAAATTTTGATAATCAAAACAATTTTTATTATATACCAAATAAAGAATTATTAATTCCAGAAGAAGTAAATCCACCTATAAATTTTGAGGAAAAATATGTGGAGATTCCAGCTAAAGCCACAGGGAATGATGTTTTTAAAGAGAATCCAAGTATAAATGATTGGTATGAAACAGTAAAATTAAATTATGGAATAGATTATCTTAATAATAGAACAAAGCATTTTGATCCAATTCCAAATACCTGGATAAAAATGAAAGATATTCTAATATTTTGGACAAAAAAAGGGGTAAATGGATTTAGATGCGATATGGCAGAAATGGTTCCTGTGGAGTTTTGGGCATGGGTAATTCCACAAATAAAAGAAATAAATGAAGAGGTGATTTTTATTGCAGAAATATATAATCCTAATGAATATAGAAATTATATTTTAATTGGAAAATTCGATTATTTGTATGATAAAGTTGGCCTTTATGACGCCTTAAGACGATTAATTGAAGGAAATGGCAATACCATGGACATTACCAAAGTATGGCAAAAAGAATCAGGTGATTTCTCGGAAAGAATGCTTCGATTTTTAGAAAATCATGACGAACAAAGAATTGCTTCAGATCAATTCGGGAAAAACCCCTCCTCAGCATTTGCGGCTATGATGCTTTCTTCTACTCTGCATTCTGGGCCAATATTGTTATATTTTGGACAAGAATTAGGCGTAAAACCTGTTCTATCTGAAGGGTTTAGTGGAAATGATGGAAGAACCACTATTTTTGATTATTGGGGAGTTACAGAAATGCAAAATTTCATAAACAATGGGAAGTTTAATGATGATAAAATAACTAAAGATCAAAAAAGTATCCGTGATTTTTATAAAAATACATTGCGTTTCGCCACTTCAAATAAAGCTATTAGAGAGGGCAAATTTTGGGATTTGCAATACTTAAATGCCTATGGTAATTCTGAAAATTACATCGAATCGAAGGTTTATAGCTATATTAGATATTCAAATG
>DAIQBE010000325.1:0-4641 GCA_036781325.1 Leadbetterella sp.
AGGGATGGAATGCTGGAAATATTGTTAGAGAAGCTGCTAAAGAAATAAAAGGTGGTGGTGGTGGGCAAGCTCATTTCGCCACTGCGGGGGGAAATGATAGTAATGGATTAATGGAAGCAATTAAAAAAGCAAAAGAAATTTTGAATAATTAAAATGCTTCTTACAAATATTTAAAATCTATTTTTTTGAAAAGTATTTTTGAAGAATTAGATAAATTAATCAAACCTTTTGACAAAGAAAAAAGATAATTCCCTAAATATTTTGGATTAAGACCTCCAAATAGCTTTTGTTTTTAATTTATTTATAATTTAAATAACAATTTCTTGTTCTATTTGATTATACCTATTATTTTTAAGAAAGTTTTGTACTCAACCTTTAAATTTTATTGCATTGAACAGAAGAGACGCATTAACACGAGTAGCCTACCTAATGGGTGGTGTTGTATCGGTTCCAACTATGGTAGCCGTATTAGATGGCTGCAAATCAAATTCAACAAGTACTGGTGCTGTTTTTAGCTTATCTAAAGATTACCAAACTTTAGTTGCAGAAATTGCTGAAATAATAATACCAAAAACTGATACTCCTGGTGCTAAGGATGCAGGCGTGGGTCCATTTATTGAGCTGATGTTAAAAGATTGTTACACAGAAATTCAACAAAAACATTTTGTAGCAGGATTAGATGATGTGGAAATGGAAGCTAAAAAACTTGGCTCTAATTTCTTAAAACTTGCCGCTGAAAAGCAAATAGAAGTTATAAAAACTATGCAAGTGAAGGCTAAAGAGGAAGCTAAACTTAATGATGACAAAAAAGCTAAACAGATTGATTCAGAAAGTGGATTAGCTAAAGAAGAACAAAAGAAAAAAGAGGAGGTAGAAATCCCTGTTCCTTTCTTTAAAATAATGAAAGAACTAACTTTATTCGGCTATTTTACCTCAGAGCCTGGAGCCACAAAAGCTTTAGACTATGTTCCTATTCCAGGTAGATATGATGCATGTATTAAAATGAAACCTGGTCAAAAAGCATATGCTATTTGATATTTAAAATAACTATTCGACTGATAAAATAAATAATAATGAATTTACAAACAAAAGGAAAAGAATCAGTAACCTACGATGCAATAGTTGTTGGTTCGGGCATATCGGGTGGCTGGGCTGCAAAAGAACTTACAGAAAAAGGATTAAAAGTTTTAATGCTAGAGCGAGGAAGAGATGTAGAACACATTTCTGGTTATCCAACTGCCATGCAAGATTCTTGGGAGTTTCAACACAGAGGAAGAGTGGATAATCAAGTTAAAAAAGACTATTGGGCAGGCGTAAGAACTGGTTATACTGCAAATGAAGAGCATCGTCATTTTTTCGAGAAAGATATTGATAATCCCTATGAAGAAACAAGAAGATTTGATTGGATTAGAGGGTATCATACAGGAGGAAGATCACTGCTTTGGGGCCGTCAAAGTTATAGATGGAACGAAAGGGATTTTACTGCCAACCTAGATGAAGGTGTTGGCACTGATTGGCCAATTCGCTATGCAGATTTAGCACCTTGGTATGAATATGTTGAAAAATTTGCAGGAATAAGCGGTTCGAAAGAAGGGCTTGACGTTTTACCTGATAGTCATTTCCAGCCAGCTATGGAATTAAATTGTGTAGAAAAAGAAGTAAAAAAAGGGATAGAGAGTAAGTTTTCTGGAAGAAAAATGATCGTGGGACGTGTAGCACATCTTACTTCTCCAACAGAAGAACAAACTGCATTAGGTAGAGGAAGTTGCCAATTCAGAAACAGATGTATGCGTGGTTGCCCTTATGGCGCATATTTTAGTACCCAATCTGCAACATTACCCGCGGCTAAAAAGACAAACAACCTTACTTTAATTAATGATAAGATTGTTTATTCCGTAATTTTTGATGATGAAAAAGGAAAGGCGACAGGCGTTAAAGCTATTGACCAAAATACCAAAGAAGAGGTAGAGTATTTTGCAAAAATTATATTCTTGAATGCAAGTGCTATAAATTCAGCTTGGATAATGATGCAATCCAAATCAAAAACTCATGAAAATGGTTTAGGAAACGCATCAGATCAATTAGGTAGAAACATCATGGATCATCATCTAGGTGTGGGCGCATCCGGTACTTGGGAAGGTTTTGATGATATGTATTATTTTGGTAGAAGACCTAATGGAATTTATATACCAAGATTTACAAATTGGGGATCAGATAAAAGAGACTTTTTAAGAGGATTTGGATACCAAGGTGGTGCAAGTAGATCAAGAGGTACAGTTTCAGAAAATGAATTTGGGGTAGATTTTAAAGCTTCTAGTACTAAGCCAGGTCCTTGGAATATAAACATCGGAGGTTTTGGTGAAACTCTGCCAGATCCAACAAATAGATTTACACTTTCTGCAAATAAAGACAAATGGGGCTTACCAATCGTAAATTTTGATGCTTGGTGGGGAGAGAATGAGCTAAAGATGCGTGTTGCAATGGAATCTGAAGCGAAAGCGATGTTGGAGGCAGCTGGAGCTAAAGATGTAAAAACTTTTAATGATAGAGAGAAATCACCAGGAATTGGAATACATGAAATGGGTACAGCCAAAATGGGAAGAGATGCTAAAACTTCCGTACTGAATGGAAATAATCAAGTCTGGGGTGCGCCAAATGTATTTGTAACAGATGGAGCAGCTATGGCTTCGGCTTCTTGTGTTAATCCTTCTTTAACTTACATGGCCTTGACAGCCAGAGCGGCAGATTTTGCAGTAAAAGAATTGAAAAAGATGAATTTATAAGTTTAGAATACTTTTCGAATCTTAATAAAATAAAAAAGTTGTTAAAAATTAGAATTTTTAACAACTTTTTTTTTGGAATCCAAATGGAGACTTCCTTGTTACTGAAATTTTTTTGTTATCACTTTCTATAAAATATATTGGCTTAAATCCCTATTTTTTATCAATGAAGAAAGTTTTTCAGTAACTTTTTCTTTCGTAATTTCTATGGAAGTTCCAGGTTTAATAACTTCAGGAACATCGAATAATATTTCGTTTAATAAATGACTCATAACCGTTTGTAACCTTCTAGCACCAATATTTTCAACTTCAGAATTTGCTTGAAAAGCCAAAGATGCTAATTCTCTTAAGGCGTCATCATGAAAACTTAAAGTAACTTTCTCAGACTCAAGCATTGCGATATATTGTTTGGTAAGAGCATTTTTTGGTGTTTTTAAAATGTGATAAAAATTATCTTCTGTTAATGCCTCTAATTCAACCCTTATTGGAAATCGTCCTTGTAATTCAGGAATTAAATCAGATGGTTTAGCCACATGAAAAGCACCAGCCGCAATAAATAAGATGTGGTCTGTTTTAATTGACCCGTGTTTAGTAGCCACTGTGGTGCCTTCTACTATTGGAAGTAAATCTCTCTGCACCCCTTCCCTACTAACATCAGGACCTGATTTTCCACCTGAAGAAGCAATTTTATCTATTTCGTCAATAAAAATCATTCCTAAATTTTCGGCTTTCCATATTGCTTCTTCTTTTACCTCATCCATATCAATCAGCTTCGAAGACTCTTCTTCCAACATGATTTTTTTGGCTTCAAAAATTGAAACTTTCCTTTTCTTTTGACTTTTTGGCATAAAACCACCAATCATATCTTGAATGTTCATCATAGATACATCATCAATTGGACCTCCCATTACACCAATTGGGGCCACTGATCCACCAGAAATTTCAATTTCAATTTTTCGATTATCTAAATCCCCTTTTCTAAGTTTTTCTCTAAACGCTTCACGAGTTTCATGATTGAGTTCATAATCATCTTCATTCTGCGACAGATCATTTTCTTTTTTGCTTTTAGATTTCTTAACAGGGGGAATCAATATGAAAAGAATTTTTTCCTCAACAGCCTCTATCGCTTTTAGCTTAACTTCCTCTTTTTTTTGGGTTTTAACTATGTTTACAGCTTGTTCAACCAAATCTCTTACCATACTTTCTACATCTCGACCTACATACCCCACTTCAGTAAATTTTGAGGCTTCTACTTTTGTAAATGGAGCATCTGCAATTTTAGCTAAGCGTCTGGCAATCTCGGTTTTTCCCACTCCAGTAGAACCAATCATCAATATATTATTCGGCATAATTTCATCTCTCATTTCTACCGAAGAGTTCATGCGTCTCCATCTATTTCTTAAAGCGATGGCCACATTTTTTTTTGCATCTTTCTGTCCTATAATATATTTATCTAATTCAATTACAATTTGCCCAGGAGTAAGATTTTCTATATTTTGGTTCATTAATTTTAATTTTAAACAAAAATGAATACAAAAAAACTCAATAATTATCAGCATTCCAATTTGAACCCAAAAAACGTAATAAACATTCTGGCGAAATGAACGGTTCGTCGCACGATTTGGCAAAAAGAGTATGAAATTCGATTGAAATGGTATCGGGTTACCATTCATTGATTGAGCATTGAAATAGATTTGCAGCAAAATAAAATTGTAGCCGATTCTCTGTGGCGTTTTTTTGGTTAAACCAAAAAAGCCTCCCTTTTATGGAGGCCATTTTAGTTTTGGATTAGTGTTTTTAATAATTAATTATGGGAAACAATAATTTTTTGACTCATTGATTTTTTCCCATCTATTAACAA
>DAIQBE010000326.1:0-4595 GCA_036781325.1 Leadbetterella sp.
CATATTGTTTTTTGTTTAAAGTTTATTGTTATATTGTACATATATGTTTAATTAATTAACTGATTATCAGTTATTAATATAATTTATGAATACATAAGAAAGCTATTCCATTTCGCAAATGTAAATTAGGAGTTTAACTTAAAAAATGATGCAGATAGCTAACAAGTATGATAAAAATCAGGATAAAAAATGTATTTTACAGTGCTGTTAAAAAACAAAATAGGAGTCCCAAATATTTCGAGACTCCTATTAGTAAAAAAAATAGTAAAAACTCAATCAGGTAAATTTCGCAAGAAAAAATCTCTGATGTTTCCGCCTATAATTTGCTCAATTTCAGGTCTTGTAAAACCTTCTTTTTCTAAAGCCGTTACGATGAGTGGTAGGCCTGTAACATCAAAATGGGTTCCAATTGCCCCATCGAAATCAGAGCCTAAACCTACTTTGTCAACGCCAATTTTATCGGCAACATAACGAATGCTTTTGGCAGTAGCGGCGGCATCAGTGCCACAAACGGCAGTTTCCCATAAGCCAATTCCTACTAAACCATTATGTTTGCCAATTTCTATTAATTGTTCGTCGGTTAAGTTACGGTTATTATCACAAACGCCTTTTACTCCCGTATGTGAAACTAAAACCGGGCCGCTATGGTATTTCAAAACATCACTAATTGTTTTTTGAGAAGCATGGGCTAAGTCAATCGTGATATGCAAATCTGCCATTTTTTTAATCAATTGTTTGCCTTTTTCCGTTAAACCTTCTTTTTTCATACCATGTGCCGAACCTGCCCATTCATTATCAAAAAAATGGGTTAGACCAATGTATCGCACACCTACTTTGGCAAATTCTTCTAAATTTTTTAAGTCATTTTCTAAGCAATGTCCACCTTCTATTCCCAACATTCCCGCAGTAAAGGCGTGGGTTTTTTGTCGAGCAGCGATGTAGTTTTGCAGTTCCTTTTTGTTTGTGATAACCCTAAATTTTCCATTAGATTTTTTTGCAAAATCGTGTAAAGCTACACATTGATGCAAAGCACGAGTTTTGACACTAAACCAGTCGGCAGGATTTTTCAACTGAGCAAAACTCAATAAAGCCACTTGGTCGGTATGATCATCATTTTTTTCGATATTAATGCCTCGTGGCGTTTTACTCACAATCGTAAAAACTTGCAAAGCCATGTTGCTTTCTATCATCCGAGGCAAATCGACGTGTCCGTAATCGTGTTTTTTTAGAAAATTTCTATCCCAAAGCAATGCATCGCAATGTA
Source organism: Leadbetterella sp. (assembly GCA_036781325.1). Classification (GTDB taxonomy): domain Bacteria; phylum Bacteroidota; class Bacteroidia; order Cytophagales; family Spirosomataceae; genus Leadbetterella. The sequence continues at coordinate 1,265 of DAIQBE010000326.1, forward strand.
AATCGGCAATAAAAGGAATGGAATCGTAATAGTTGTTTTTTGAAAAAGGTGGTTTTTGTCCCACTTTATTCATTGATTTATCAAAATACTGCGGTGCAAATGCAAAAAACAAGATTGCAATTACCCCTATGAAAAACAACAAGAATTTAAAGGCTTTTTTCATTTTAATTATTTACTGTTAGAATAGGTGTATAAATTTTGGTGGTTTTACCGCTACTATAGTCCTAAAATTATTTTTTAAACTTAAACATGTTATAAAATATCTATTTATGCATGCTGGAAAAACTAATTTAGTTCAATGCTATACCTACTACAAAACCTACCCAAGGTTTGTTATTGTATATCCATATTTTTCGGTCTTGACTAAGAAGAAAATCATAGCCTACTGCGAATCCGAAACTAGCCATGCTTAGTTCTACAAAACCAGCGATTCCACCCTGGATTATCTTTCCATTATATTCATCAGACCTATTATTTCGTGTTGTAAAAGGACTAACCAAGGTCGTGCCTGGACCAGCAAAAACACCATAATCGTATCCCCGATTATTAATTTTATAATAACTCTTACCTAAAGGGTCCTTTTTAGTTATCAGTTGATAGGAGTCATGCCTCCAACCCGTATATAAAGCTATGTTTAAGTCTGTAGTTAATTGTGCAGGTAAGCCAAAAGTAGATGGACGATATTTAAAAAGAATGGAAGAAAGGTCAAAGTCAAGACTTTGTTTTTTAAATACCATCTGATTAAAAATCAGGCTGTCACTTGCTTTTAAGGGAATGGTCAAAAATTGTTTCTGATCAACCTGTCGTTTATTATGTTGATAAACATTCATCTGATCATCTGTAACATCTAAATAAACATTTTTACTACTTTTATTTTCAGATTTTAGTTTATAATATCCACTATTGAAACCATGAGTGGCAGCTTTCTCTAATGTATTACAGGAAGAGAAAAGGCCAATAGCCGAAATTGAAATAAGTATGTATTTTCCATTAATCTTCATAAATATTTGAATTATTTGAAGTAATTAATATTTATAATATTCGCTAAATATAATTAATCAATTGGTACAATCATTTGGAATTGCTAATTGGCCATAATCTTAAAGTATTTATCGAAATATTGACCCAGCCCCTTGAGTCTTTTACCTTGTAAAAATAGGAAGAAATTTTAAAGGCTCAAAATGGGTAAGGTATCACGTTAGATTGCTTACTTTGTGTGATAGGCTAGGAGGGTTGCACTGCTTTTAGTAATTTCTTTTATGGGGCTACTTACTGCTTTTATAGGGTTTTAGAAATGTACGTAAGCTTATTTAAATGAGGATGGGTGCTGTTTTTTTGTTTTTAGCCATTTTAATCCGTTCTTAAATTTTATTTTTAAAAACTGTCAGCATATTTTAAATATTTGCAATTTTTCGGAACTTTTATTTAGTTTTTACTTGAATCCAGTTGAATATTTCAGCTAAAGCAATAGGTGAAAAAGTTTGTTCAATTGTAGCGTACTCGGCAGGAGAACCTGTCTGACATTCTTGAAACAAGTGATTTAAATTGGGAAATTCTTTAGTTGTTACGTCCTTATTCCCACCTTTTGCCAAGGCTTTTTTTATTGCTTCCAAGTTTTCTTTTGGTGGTACTTGCAAATCTTTTTCTCCATTGATTGCCAAAACTGGGCACTTAACTTTTTCCAATGCGGGTGCCGGATTGTATTGGATAAAATATTGCATCCAAGGATTTGCAATTTGTTTTACTAATGATTTTATATATTCCTCTTCACTTACTCCCTCTGGCCTCTGGGTTTTTGTAATTTCATGTAATGAATCTTTAAGAATTGCAGTAATGTCTAATTTTAGATTTTCAAGACTACTTGATTTTTTCACTGTCTCAAATACTTTTTTATTTATTGTTTCACTTTTCTTTAAATCTTCATCACTAATTCCTGATGCTTTCCCAATTAATTTCTGTTGTAATAATAGAATTTGGTCCCCTTGAATTCCAGGGCCTGCTAGCATTACAATAAAAGCAACATCTTTTGATTTGCTGGCAACCATCGGTGCTATAATTCCACCTTCGCTGTGCCCAATTAAGCCTATTTTCTTTTTATCAATTTCAATTCTGGTTTTTAAATAGTCAATTCCTGCCTCTACATCACTTGCGAAATCTACACTAGTTGCGGTACTAAAGTCTCCTTTTGACAATGCAGTTCCTCTGTCATCGTATCGTAAAACTGCGATTCCATTTTTTGTCAAAAAGTCTGAAATAATCAGAAAAGGTTTATGTCCTAACAATTCTTCGTCTCGGTTTTGTGGGCCGCTTCCACTTATTAATATTACTACTGGGAACACTCCTTCTTTTTTAGGTAAGGTCAATGTACCTGCTAATTGAATTCCTGCCTTTTTATTCTCAAAAACTAGGTCTTCGGAATAGTAAGAATAGGGTTTGGTGGGTTCTTGAGGTCTTTTAAGTTTTTCTTTTTCAATTACTTCTTTTGATAAGTTCATAGGAAAAGATTGCCCACCTTGTTTAAAAGTACCAACAATACTATTGTCTTTACCTAATGTCCCTTCATATTCAATTTTTGCATTTGCAATGGTAATTTTCAAAATGGAGTTTTCAAAATTAGTAGAGGTGGTTGGGATGCCTTTTGCTCCTTGGTCGGGGCTATCCATGGTAGAGCTAAAGCCACTTTCCGTTTTTTTGATAGTAAAGACGAGTCTTAATTGTGTTCCTTGAACCTTAAGTGCTCCGTTCCATTGTCCTGCTATTTCTTGGCCGTAAATTGAAAAGGTTAAGAGACAAAAAAATCCTATTAATGCTGACTTATTCATTTAATTCGTTTTTGAAATTATGGAAATTATACTTAATAAAATAACTATTGCTGTTTTAAACTATTGAAATTGGCTTTTCAAAGTTAAGGTCTAGGAAAATGAATAGCTAATTAAAAGGTTATTTAAAATCATATGCATTAGGGTAATGAAATGCAGATGGATTAAAAATCGCTTTGTTTTTGTCGTTTTTGAATCCCTACGGGATTGTTGATTATCAGTCACTTAACATATGAAAGTTCTTTTTTCTTTATTTAATCGGACACCAGTAATTATTTTATAAAACTCAAACCTATCATCGCTCAATCTTATAGAACTTGAAATTGTTTAAATTAATTTTATTAATCTGTGTACATATAACTTTCTTAATAAGAATAAACTCGCATGTTCATTCATGTTCATTCTCGGCGTAAAATACGATCATACTTTTTATGGAAAAGTACGCTCGTGTGCAGGCGGAATACGATCGTATGCAGCCTGCACACGAGCGTATTTTACGATGCTACTTTCTT
>DAIQBE010000327.1:0-4588 GCA_036781325.1 Leadbetterella sp.
AGCCATTCCACAAGTAGGTGTAATGGACATGTTGCGTTTTCATAAATTCACTATTGGCTGGAACTGGATAGCCGACTACGGTTCAGCCGACAATGCGGAAGAATTTAAAATGCTTTACGGATATTCGCCTTTGCACAATATCAAAACTGGTGTAAACTATCCAGCCACCATGGTAACCACCGCCGACCATGACGACCGAGTGGTTCCAGCGCATTCGTTTAAGTACACCGCCGAACTTCAAGATAAAGCGGCTAAAAGCACCAAGAACCCATTATTAATACGTATTGACACGAATTCAGGTCATGGAGCTTCCAATACCAAAAAGAACATCGAATCTATGGCTGATATTTATGGGTTTATCTTTTGGAATATGGGAGTGAAGAAGTTGTGATAAACTAGATGACTTTAATATTTTTGGGAGAATTCATTTTCTCCCAAAAAATCCTAAATTTGTTTCATGAAAAAACCAATTTTCAACAAACGCATTTTCTGGGATGTGGTTTTCGAGAATATCGATTACGACAAAAAAGCCAATTTCGTGATTGAAAGGGTTTTTGAGCGTGGTGATGTGCCAGATATCAGAAATTGCTTCAAATATTATGGCGTGGAGAAAGTAACTGAAGCTTTGCTTAATGCCAAGTTTTTGCCAGAAAATACAATGTATTTGGCGAGTGCGGCAATAGATAAACCCTTAACCGACTTTAGATGCTACACCTTGAGACAGTCGAACCCAACACTTTTTCCTTATTAGAGGAGCTTTTAAGTATTCCAGAGTTTCAAAACTATGCCTTAGTTGGAGGTACAGCACTTTCTCTTTTGTATGGCCACAGAATATCTATTGATTTAGATTTGTTTTCCAATATTCCATTGCCAAATGAAATTATTATTGAGATATTGAAAAATAAATTTAAAGAAAGCTTTGAAAACAGAATTTCAAATCCAAGATTTGGTGTTTTTTGTTACATTAATGACATAAAAGTTGATATTGTAAATAATCCGCATCTATACCTTAAACCATTTAATTCTTCGCAGAATATTCGAATGTATTCTACTGAAGATATTATTGCGATGAAAGTTCAGGCAGTTTTGGGGCGAGGCAAAAAGAAAGATTTTTGGGATATTGCTGAATTGTTAAACCACTATTCTCTTGAAGATTTTATTAACTTTCACACTGGAAAATATAAAAGTCAAAATTTATTAATTTCTATTCCTTATGCCCTTACCTACTTTTCAGATGCGGATGAAAGTGAAGACCCCGTAAGCCTCAAAGGCCAAACTTGGGAAAGTGTAAAGTCTGATATAAAGAAAAAAGTTAGAGACTATTTAAGGAAATAATATTGGTGACAAGCACCCTCACAACCAATTTTCAAAATCCAGATTTTATCGGTTTAGTAAAACCATTGGATGTTAAACCCAATTTTTTACCATTTCATTTATTTTATCTAATAAAAATTGGGTTTTTATTCCAATTCTTCCATTACCAATTACGTGATCATCAATTCTTGAAATTGGCAAAACTCGTTTGGTGGTGCTAGTGGTAAATACTTCTTCAGCGTCTAACATTTCTTGGAAAAACACCGATCTTTCCTCAATTTGAAAATCATTTTTAGCTAATTCTAAGACTGTTCTGCGCGTAATTCCGTGGAGAATATTTTTATCAGGAGTTATTAACTTGTTTCCATTAATTATAAAAACATTACTTCTACTAAGTTCACTTATTTCGCCGTTCTTATAAAACAACACATCAGAAGCATTGTGCTCTTTTATTTCACTTTGCAAAATCATGTAATGTTTGTAATCAATACTTTTTATTGCGGGTAAATCTCTAACAAATTCATAAGAAATTACTTTTATCCCATTTTCATATTCATTCTGGGAAGAATGATGCAATTCTTCTGAAATAATCATCAGATTCGGCGCAGACGAACTCACAGAGTCGAAAGTATAACCACCGGTTAAAAGAAAACGAAAAGCACAATCTTGGTTTCCTTGCTTTTCTATTAAGGATAATACTATTTTATATGCCTCTTCCTTAGTAATCGGATTTGGAATTTTTAATAATTTTGCGGAACGCTCGTATCGTTCCCAATACCAATCCCATTGAAAAGGTTTCAAATTATAGGTACGAAAATAGTCGAAAAGACCGTATCCTCTCATTAATCCTAAATCATTGATGTGAAGCTTGGTATTTTGAGCCTCTGAAATAGTGCCGTTTAGCCAACAATAGTGCATATTTATTGTAATTTTCTATATTTAATTCTTTTAGGAGTTAGGTCATTTCCTAATCTCTTTTTCCTATTTTCCTCATATTCAGAGAAATTTCCTTCAAACCAAACTACTTTTGAATCTCCTTCAAAAGCTAAAATGTGCGTTGCAACTCTGTCCAAAAACCACCTGTCGTGAGAAATAACCACAGCACAACCCGCAAAATTTTCGAGGCCTTCTTCTAATGCCCTTAAAGTATTCACGTCCAAATCGTTGGTAGGTTCATCTAACAATAAAAGATTACCCCCTTCTTTTAACATCATTGCCAAATGTACTCTATTTCGCTCTCCCCCCGACAATATCCCAATTTTTTTCTCTTGATCTCCCCCTCCAAAATTAAATTTGCTTACATAAGCTCTTGCATTCATTTGTTTATTGCCCAAGGTTATCCATTCATTTCCTCCCGAAATTAACTCATAAACAGATTTTGTAGGATCCAAATTGTCATGTTCTTGATCTACATATGCCAATTGAACAGTTTCTCCCACATCGAATGTCCCCTCTAAAGGCTTAAGTTGCCCGGTAATTAATTTGAATAAAGTGGTTTTACCAGCCCCATTAGGCCCAATAATACCAACAATACCTGCCGGGGGAAGTGAAAAATTTAGATTATCATATAATAACACATCCCCAAAACCCATTTTTATATTAGTTGCTACTATTACTTTATTGCCTAGTCTCGGTCCTGGAGGTATATAGAGTTCTAATTTTTCATCACGTTCTTTTTCATCCTGATTCATCAAATTATCGTAGGCATTTAATCGAGCTTTAGATTTTGCCATTCTTCCTTTCGGGCTCATTCTCACCCATTCCAATTCTCGCTCCAGCGATTTTTGCCTTTTCGATTGGCTTTTCTCTTCCTGAGCCAAACGATTTTGTTTTTGTTCAAGCCAAGAAGAATAATTTCCTTTCCATGGAATACCCTCGCCTCTATCTAGTTCCAAAATCCATCCAGCTACATTATCAAGAAAATACCTATCATGGGTAACTGCAATAACTGTTCCTTTATATTGATTTAAATGTTGTTCTAACCATAAAACCGATTCAGCGTCTAGATGGTTAGTTGGTTCATCCAAAAGAAGCACATCAGGTTCTTGTAATAAAAGTCTTGTTAATGCCACTCTACGTTTTTCTCCACCTGAAAGAGTCCCAATTTTTGCATCTGAAGGAGGGCATCTTAAAGCATCCATGGCTCTTTCTAGTCTGCTATCAAGTTCCCAAGCATCAAAGGCATCTAATTTCTCTTGAACGTTGCCTTGGCGTTCCATTAATTTATCAAAATCTGCATCTGGGTCACCAAATGCTTCGTTAATTTGATCAAATTCTTTTAATAAATCTACTATTTCCTGAACACCCTCTTCTACTACCTCTTTTACGGTTTTATTAGGATCAAGTTTTGGTTCTTGCTCTAACATACCTACAGAATACCCGGACGAAAAAACCACTTCCCCGTTTATGCTTTTGTCGATGCCTGCTATAACCCTTAATAATGTTGATTTACCAGAACCATTTAAACCTAAAACGCCAATTTTGGCCCCATAAAAAAAAGATAAATAAATGTTTTTCAATATCTGCCGATTTGGAGGAATAACTTTACTAACTCCGGCCATCGAAAAGATAATTTGCTCGCTCATAATATAAAAATATAGTTTTTTTTGCCTTTAAATATAAAATTTAAACAAATATCGCATTCATACTTTGTAATTCGCAAAAAAACAACGATTTTTACATTTTATAACCATTTATCAATAACAATTAGTAGCCACTCCTCAATTATATGAAAGGCGTTACAATAGAAAACGAATACGCTTACATCCTTGATAGTAAGGTATTTCTTAAAGGGTATTTAGACATGCCTGACAGACAAATAGGTGAAGTAAAAAGGACAGAAGAGGAAGCTTTTCAATACTTCATTAATAGGTATGACATTGCAGTTTCCAAAGTTGATCAACTTGAGTCAGAAATTGAAGACGCCCAAAACAAAGGATCTTACCTCACAAAATTAATTCAACTTCGTAAGAGGCTACTTAATTTTGATGGAATTGGCAATTTTCTGCCCTTATTAAACAAATTAGACGAACTTGAAGGTATCCTTTCTGAACTAATTGTTGTAAATCAATCCTCCAATTTAGAAATTAAGTTGGCTTTATTAGAAGAAGCAAAACCCTTTAAAGAAAGTGATGATTGGGCTAATGGCGGTGATTTATTACAAGACATTAGAACTCGATGGATTAGAACTGGTCCGGTAGAAAAAGCTACTAACGATAAAATAGAAGAAGAATTTAAAGAAATTCTTGATACTTTTTATCAAGCTCGCAAAACT
>DAIQBE010000328.1:0-4588 GCA_036781325.1 Leadbetterella sp.
TAAATGGAGGTCACACCAAACACACCTATTCCCCTCCCTATAGAAAAAGTAGAGGAAAAATAATTATTGATTTTTTGGAATTTAATTCTATAACTAATTTCTTTGAAAATTATGATTTTTCTGGAATTGAACCTTTTACGCTTCTTAAATTCAAACATGGAAGTAAACTGGAGATTTCGGAATTAAGGTGGGACGAAAACGGGAAAAGCTTTAATAGCCTGGACCCTAGTGTTCCAGCCATTTGGTCTTCAGTTACTTTATATAGTTTAGAAGCCATAGCGTCTCGAAAAACACATTTTGAGCGTTTTTTGGAAGAGAATAAACAGGATTTAAGTAGTAAATCATTACTAGAATTTCATCATTTAAAAAACGAGGATGATCCTGAAAATGGAAATTTTATGAAGAGACCCAACGGTATCATGACAGTGAATATTACCCAAATAGAAATAATTGGTTCTTCAAAATCTTTGTTTTTTGAAGAACCAATTTCTGATTTCGCTCAAACTTATAGGATATATTGATCAAGTTATGTGAATAAAAAATACGAACAACTCTCAATATCAATATTTTAATTCTTTAATCTAAGCTTAAAAAAATCACCTTCGTTCCATGTTACTCTTTTTGGGTCTTGGGCTACCATGTAGCTTATGAGAAAGTTGACTTGAGCATATTTTTTACCTGCGGTCCAAAAAAAGCCATTACTTACTTCGTCTGATGGTTTATGATAATTTGCTTCTCTCCATTTTTTTACTTCTTCCGCTAAGTTGGGGTTGCTATTTTTATGTCCAAACTTTACATGAAGGGCAGGAATGCCCGCTTTTACAAAACTGTATTGGTCGCTTCTTACAAATCGGCCTTCGGTAGGTTCGGGGTCGGGTTCTACACTAAGACCTAAAGTTTGAGCGGCAGTTTCAACTATTTTCATAAGGCTGCTATGTTCTGCTCCAAGTGGTGCAATAGATTCTAAGTTGGCCAAAAAAGTAGGCATATCCGTATTTACATCTACTACTATATTTTTTTTAGGTATTGTTGGGTTATTTGCGAAATATGCTGAACCCAACAAGCCCATTTCCTCAGCAGTCACCATCAAAAACAATATGGATCTTTTTGGCTTTATTTGTAATAAACTATACATTCTTGCTATTTCTAAAGCGGAGGCCACCCCCGATGCATTGTCATGAGCACCATTATAAATAGAATCTCCATTAATAGCTTTTCCTACTCCTAAATGATCTAAATGAGCAGAATGAATTATAAATTCCTTTTTAAGCTTTTTGTCTGAACCCTCTATTTTGCCTATTACATTGTAACTAATAATATCCGAATTTATCGATTCATAATTTCCTAAAGCTCTTATACTGAGATTCTGACTAACATTCTGGCCAGCCTCTAATTTTTTCCAGATCTCTTCCAGATTTAAGTTGTTGGCACTCATTATTTCTTTTAATACATCTACCGTAATACTGCCAGCCACTTGTATTTTTCCTCCTTGCAGTGAAGCTGAAGGCGTTATCTTTCCATCTGGCTTTACTGATACTGTGGTGCCTCCTTGCAACGATAGATTGGCACCTATTTTAAATCTTGCCGCATTATTTTCATAATTACAAAGTAAAACTCCTATGGCCCCATGTTTTAAGGCATATTCTTGGAAAGTTGCAGGATAACGTAAATGCAAACGCACATTTGCCGGAACATTGCTTGGTGTTTTTTGCAAAACCACGCAAATTTTGCCTTTCACATCTATTCCTTCATAATCTTTAAATCCGATTTCTGGAGCGTCTACACCAGCACCCACAAAAACCAAAGGTGCATTAAAGTCCATCTTAGCATGCTCTGGGTTGGGTAATAAAGAATAATCATCCGCATAAATCAAAGTTTTCTTTGAGCCATCGGCCATTAAAAAAGTCAGATCTGATTTTTCTTTAATTAGTTTTGAATTTCTTAAAATTACTTTTTGGGTAAAGCCTCCATTTTCTCCTGAGGGCGTTATACCTAATTTTTTATATTCCTCTATGACATAGTCCACTGCTTTCTGATAACCAGGTTTTCCTGGTTTTCTACCTAGTAATGCATCACTAGCTAAATAGGCTACATGGTTTTTAATTCTATTCGTGTCTATTTGGTCTGTTAATTTTAGCACTGCATCGGGTACGCTTTGTGCAAAGGCAGAAGAAAATAGTAGTATTCCAAAAATCAATAAAGAGATTTTAGTGAATGAAGTGCTTGATTTTTTCATAAGTTTTCGACCGGTTTATCTTTATAAAGTTTTTTTTAATTCATTGTTTTTCTTAAACATTCAACCAATAGGTAATTTTCAAAACCAATGCCCTATTTTTTGGTGTCCAGGGTTCTATTCTATATTTCGAAATTTCTTGAGCAAAATAATTGTCAGTATATACTAAAAATAAATCACTAACGGGTTTAAATCGCCATTGAAGTCTAGAATTTATATTGGTATTGTTTGATTGTGTATTGTATTGATAGAAGGTACTAAAAAATAAAGTTTTCGAAAATGCTAATTCCGCTTTTGGTCCAATAAGCCAATATTTTACAGAGTTATAAGGCGAAGGAAGTTTTATATCCGTATAATTTAAATCCATCGCAATAGTTCCAATGGGTTGAATTCGATAATTAACAGTTGTTTTTACCACATTGGTTTTCCCATTAAAATATTCTCCACTATAATACAAAAATTCACCAAAAACATTTATCCTTTTTGTAGTAACCAGATTTACAAATACTGTTTGATAGCGATAGTCGCCAATGGGGAGAGGCTTTATATTTTTTGAAAAATCAGGATTAGGATTATCTGAAGCATTTGTTGGGTCAAATTCTTTAAATAAATGGGTAAATGCCATAAAATATCCTAAGGACAATTGTGTACCTCCGGGTGTACTTAAATATATTGAAATAGGTGTTTCGCTGTCTAACCTTTTTCCTTGAAGATCAAAAACATCTTTTCCAGAAATTGAAATACCATAAGTATTGATTTTTTTGGCAATTTCTGCATTTCTAGGATTAAGAATTAATTTGGCTGGTCTAAAAACATTATAAACTCCTCTCCTCGGTACAAATCCCATTTCTGCTTGAAAATCTTTTCCAATTCTACCTAAACCCAAATTTAAATCAATATTTGGATGATGATATCCCATATAATGTGCAAAGCTAGAAGCATCTTTTCCTCCGTTTGGCACAAATGATTGGTGATAATAGGTTTCAGATTCAAATTTATTATCTGGTGAAAAATAATTAAATTCTAGGCCTAATACTCTATTGAATTTGTTTAAATTATGGGATAGATCGTCTCCCAACCGTTGGTTATTTACAAAAATGCCACCAATGGAAGATCTTGTGAAAACTTTTCTTTGAAGCACTGCAACGGTATAATTGGTAGCTGGCAAGAAATCATTTTCTCCAAAATTTACCCGTTTTGTTTGCATGTTCATTAGGCCAACTCTCCAGTTATCATTTATTTTCCCACTTAATCTTGCCCCTGCCACAATTGGAACTTGTTGAGCCAATCCTGTCAATTTATTTCTTGTTATTCCAATTCTTCTCGAAAAGAAAGGACGAGTATCTGGAAAACCAAAGGTGCCGAACAAGTCGCTGTTTTCAATAAAAAATTGTCTCCTTTCTGGAAAAAACAATTCAAATCTGCTCAAGTTGGTTTGCTGTTTGTCTACTTCCACTTGCGAAAAATCAGGGTTAATGGTTAAATCCAGATTCAAGGAAGGAGTAACTGCAATTTTAGCATCCAAACCCACACCAGTTTTAGAATCTGAATTTGGCTTAAGGGCTTCTAAATTTCCATTTCTTGTAAAATCTTTAGATAAATTTCCTGACAGATAGGGAATTATAGAAATGTTGGATCCTGGTTTTGGAGGCGCATCGTCCCATATTAATAGACCAGAAAATGCTAAATTATAGGGTTTGAAATTTCGAGGAACTGCAGACCATGTTGCAACTTCATTGGATTGCATATAAAATCTTCCAAAGTTAATTCCCCATGAGTTGCCCGAATCGGATACTTTGTATCTTAAAGTTGTAAAAGGAATAGCCATCTCTATTACAAAATAGTCTTCATAGTTTTTTACTTGCGAATACCACTTATTGTCCCATGACATATCCACCATTTCACCTAAAGATATCAAGCCCTCTCTTTGGACATTTAGCGGTGTTACTGAAAACTGCATTCCATTGAGTTTGTCTTTAAAAGTGTCAATATTTACTGAAAAGACATCGCTGGTACCGCTTTCAAAATCTCTCTTTAAGGAACTTATTGTGTAGCTACTTTTGGGTTGAAAGGCCTTAACTCCTACATACAAAAATTTATCATCAAAAGTTAACTTAACTTCCGATTGATTAACTGCATAAGAAGTATCATAGGGTTTATTCAGATAAAAATTATTGGCTAGGTCAGAGTTTTGCCAAGCTGTTTCATCTAGGATTCCATCTAGTTTAATGAGTGTTTTAGCTTTTTTTATATGAAACTCTTTCGATGGGTCTTGAGCAGTCGCTAATAAATTAATAAGATTAAGAAAGCAAAAAATTAAAGAATTCGAGGAAAATAAGCTCTTAACAGATGAAA
>DAIQBE010000329.1:0-4584 GCA_036781325.1 Leadbetterella sp.
AAACGGCTTTTAATAGACGTATTCAAAGGCCAGGGTTAGAGCAATTAAATCCGAATTTTAATTTGGCAAACCCTCTGAATATCTCTTTTGGAAATCCAAATTTGAATCCTGAGCTTACCAATAATCTAGAATTTAGTTTAAGCAGAAGCATAGGCAAATCTTATTTGAATATATCGGTTTTTGGAAGACAATCTGGTAATTCTATCAACAGAGTTAGTTCACCTTCAGATACCTTAGCGGGAGCAATAGTAACCACATTTGAAAACATTGGAAAAGAGCAAACATTGGGTTCTAATATTTATGGAAATATTTTCATGAGTACCAAATGGACGATAAACGGAGGAGTAGATTTATTTTACAGATATTTAGAAGGACAGCAAGTGGGATTAAATGGCCTTTCGCAAACCATTTCAAACGGTGGTATAGTGGCAAGTGGAAGATTAATGACTACATTTAGGTTAAAAGATGGCTGGGGAATCCAAGCAAGTGGTGGTATGAGAGGCAATAGAGTGAATCTTCAAGGATCACAAGGAGGAATGGGAATGTACTCAGTAGGAGCAAGAAAAGATTTCAAGAACAAGAAAGGAAGTTTTGGCTTAGGATTAGATAACTTTTTGGGTATAATGAAAATTAGAAATACCACAGAGGGCCCACTTTTATCTCAAAAATCTACCAATTATATGTACAATTCAAGTGTTAAATTTACCTTTGCTTACAAAATTGGAAATATGAAGTTTGTAGAAACTAAAAAGACAAAGAAAGTGAAAAATGATGATGTTAAATCGGGTGGTTCTGATGAAAATTAATTTTGAATAGGAACGATTTGTAATTGTTAAGAGTTTTAAAAATATATTTCAAAATCAAACCGCATGTTTGGTTAAAATAAAGCTCTAAAAAAAGTATTCTCAACTTATTTATTATATATTTTATTTAAATTTTATCAAAAAAATGAAGAAAATTAGTGTTTTAATCATTGCTCTTTTTGTTAGTGTTGCAGCATCTGCACAAAAATGGACGAATGACAAAGCTCATTCCAAAATGACATTTACTGTTACTCACCTTTTGATTTCAGAAGTTGATGGGGTTTTTAAATCTTTTGACGCAAGTATTACATCATCAAAAGAAGATTTTTCAGATGCGGTTTTTGAATTGACTGCAGACTTAAAACAAGTAACAACAAATAACGACGGAAGAGATGCCCACCTTCAGAGAGATGATATGTTTGACACTGCAAAGTTTCCTAGTATGAGTTATAAAAGTACTAGCATTAAAAGTTTAGGAGGCAAAAAATATGCGGTTAATGGGAATCTTACCATCAAAGGTGTTACTAAGCCTGTAGTTTTTGAATTAACGCATATCGGAAACGGTGTAAACCGTCAAGGAAAGAAATTGGCTGGATTTAAAGCAACTGGTACTATCAAAAGAACTGATTTCGGAGTGGGAGCAATGCCAAGTGCGGTTGTAAGCGAAGAAGTTGAACTAAGAGCTAGTGGAGAGTTTGTATTGAATTAATATTTTTGATATTTAAAAAAAAGCAAATCTTTCGGGGTTTGCTTTTTTTTTGTTTCTTTTGAATTATTTTCAAATATATTTACCCGCTTTTTAAATTTTTCAATAGTTTAATTCCTGAGTTGTTTTGATAAATTTTTAATGAAATTTAAGTTTTTTTTTACTTTTCTTTTTTTGCATTTAAATCTTTTGATTTATGCACAATCTCCTACCCAAACTCTTCGTGGAACAATTTTAGATAAAGAAACACAAAGTTTTATTCCAGGAGTAAATGTTACTATTTTACCCTTAAATCAAACGGTTAGTTCTGGAATAGACGGTACTTTTAAATTTCAGAAAATACCAATCGGAAGATATACTATTGTTTTTTCTATGTTGGGTTTTGATAAAAAAACGTTAGCGAATATTGAGCTGGGAAGCGGAAAAGAAGTGGTCATGCAAATTGAAATGGTGGAAAGCACAATAGTCTTGAATGAAATTTTAGTAAAAGGAGAACAACTAAAAGACCAGACCATCAACGATATGGTATTGGTTAGCGGCAGACAATTTAGCGTAGCAGAAAGTAATAGATATGCAGGAGGATATGCAGACGCTTCAAGAATGGTGATGTCTTTTGCTGGGGTAACTTCTTCTGGAAATGACCAAAACAACGAAATTGTAATCAGAGGAAACTCTCCAAAAGGCTTGCTTTGGAGGCTGGAGGGCGTCGAGATACCAAATCCAAATCACTTTGGCGATGGTCAAGGCTCAACCAGTGGAATTATTAGTATGTTGAATAGTGCAAGTTTGGCCAATTCCGATTTTTTGACTGGTGCTTTTCCAGCGGAATATGGGAATGCATTGTCTGGAGTTTTTGATTTAAAATTAAGAAGAGGAAATGATCAAAAGCATGAATTTATGGCTCAATTGAGCGTTATTGGATTAGAAGCCTCTGCTGAAGGCCCAATAAATTCAAAAGGTGCCTCTTATCGCTTTAATTTTAGATATTCCACATTAGAATTATTGCTAAAGTCGGGCTTACTCAAGATAGAGACTGGTGGTTTTAGTCCGGAATATCGCGATATGAATTTTACTTTAAATTTTCCAACAAAGAAAACGGGGACTTTTTCATTATGGGGTTTTGGTGGAATTAATAAATCGGATGATCAAGATGTAAATTCAGTTGAAAATAATCTAGGAAAAACTGGTGTAATTGGCCTTAGCAATACCTATTCTTTAGGGAAAAGAGGATATGTTTATTCCGTATTGATGGCTTCTAAAGAGTCAGCAACAGAATACGAAGAAGTGTTGCTTGCAAATGCTAAATGGGTAATAGGTAAACAGAAGCTGTTTCAATATAAAAATCTACGGTTTTCTTCTTTTTATAATTATAAAATCAACGCTAAAGGAAGTCTTAGGTCAGGAATTATTTTTAGTAATTTGGGATATCAATTTGACGACAATCGCAGAGATAATACCCGTAATGTTTTAGTTAATTTTTTAAATGAAAATGATGCCACACAGTTTTTTCAAGCTTATTCTCAAATAAAGTATTCATTTTCCTCCAGATTTAGCGTTTCGGGGGGGTTGCACTTAAATCGGTTTTTGCTCAATCAAAACCAAACTTTTGAGCCGAGGCTAAGCGGAAGATATCAGCTGAATTCCAATCAAGCGATTACTGCAGGATTTGGTTTGCACAGCAGATTAGAACCCATTTCGGTTTATTTATTAAAAAGACGGAAAACAGGAGAAATTTTTGAACAGCCTAATAAAAATTTGGGATTAACTAGGGCGGCACATTACGTGATAGGCTATAATAAATTGCTAAATGAGCATTGGAATTTAAAAATTGAGGCGTATTATCAGAAATTGTTTGAGGTGCCTTTGGATACTAATAAGAGAAGTTTGTTTTCTGTTTTAAATGCTTCTGCAGGCTTGATTAGTAATGTAATGACAAATGATGGGCAAGGTGAAAATAAAGGCTTTGAACTGACACTGGAGAGATATTTCAATAAAAATTATTACTTTATGCTTACGGGCTCATTATTTGATTCAAAATTTTTGGGCAGGGATAGTAAATGGAGAAACACGGTCTTCAATAATACTTATGCTGGAAATATTTTGGGTGGCAAGGAATTTTCTGTAAGTAAAAGCAAAAATAAGTTTTTAGTAGTAAATAGCCGTATGATGTGGCGGGGAGGTAATCGATACATTCCAATAAATCTTGCTGAATCCATCAAAAGAAATACCACCATAAATGATAATACCAAAGCTTTTGAACCCCGTTTGCCTGATTATTGGCGATTAGATTTGGGAGTTTCCCTAAAAATAAACTTAAAACGTGCTACCTGGTCTTTGAGTGCAGATATCCAAAATGTAAGCAACCGAAAAAACAAAATTCAAGAAAGGTATAACACAGCTACAAAGCAGATTTTTTATAATTATGCTTTGCCTTTGGTTCCTATATTTAATTTTAAAGTAGATTTTTGAAATAAATAATAAGGCTACACTACAGATTATTGGTTAAGAATACTACCCAAAAAGCCAATAGATTAAATGTAAGTTTTCAAACATTTCATAGTAAACTATAGCAAAAGTTGATGAATGCTATTTTTTTTTCAGAAAATAGTATGTATACAAAAAACAAAAAGAAAAAATTTAATCTTCTTTTTATCTTTCACTTTAAGCCTATGGTTATTCTTGATATTTAAATTTATCAACAAAATAACAGCTACTTAATAATTTCTTTGTAAAAATCTGGACAATTTCTTAGTTATTTTAAATAAAAACTAATAAAATAGTTGTAAAACTAAAATATTAGTTATATGTTTATCTCATCAATTCAAAATAAGTAAAAAAGAAACCCCATTTTTTGATAAAAAACAGGGCTTTGAGAAGCCAATAAAATAACAGATAACAGATATTAGGTATTAGGTACGAGATTTTAGGTATTAGATTTTAGGTATTAGGTATTAGGTAACATGAAACGGAAAATGGATGACCGATAAAAGATAACGGAGAACAGATAACCTATAACAGATAACGGATAACAGACAACGGATAACAGACA
The DNA here is from genome assembly GCA_036781325.1 of Leadbetterella sp. Taxonomy (GTDB): domain Bacteria; phylum Bacteroidota; class Bacteroidia; order Cytophagales; family Spirosomataceae; genus Leadbetterella. The sequence continues at coordinate 4,559 of DAIQBE010000329.1, forward strand.
ACGGATAACAGACAACGGATAACAGA
>DAIQBE010000330.1:0-4580 GCA_036781325.1 Leadbetterella sp.
GAAATCAAAGAACAAGCAGCCAATTATGTAGATAGTAGCATCTTGAAAAGGAATTGGAAAAATTTAGATGGAGGAATAAATAATTTTTTACTTTTTACGATAAATCAAAAGAATTTTCTTGTAAAAGACTTTTTTGACTATATTTTAGAAAGACAAAAATATGAGAAATGGCGCCAAAACGAGACCTCAAGTCAAGTTTTTGGGTTATTATATGACAAATTTTTAAAGAAATGTTTAATTCAAGAAAAAGAAAGCTCTATTCTTTTTGAGAATGATGAAATAGCCAGAATGTTAAAATCGCAAGAATCAGATTTGATAATTTCAAAATTTCTTAACGATGTTGTAATAGATAAATCCTTGGAAGACACTTTATCACAAAGATTGTTCTTTGAAAATAATAAAGTTTTATTCCCATTAAAACCAAAAGCTAAAGTAAGTTCATTCTTGTATAAAGATAAGGAAACTTATAATAAATTTGTTTCGGCAAGAAATAATAGTAAACCTTATCAATTAAAAAAGGGTATTAAACCATTATATTATTTAAAAAATGAATATTTATTAAATAATGTGGATAAAAGAAAACTTTTCGGTTTAATCAGTATTATGTATAAAAACCAAGGATATATAGTTGAAATTGGTGGTCATGCAGACATAGGAGAAAATTTAAATAATTCACAATTAAGAATAAAAGAAATCGTTAAGTTTTTGGTAGAAAATGGATTACCTTTGACTCGTATTTCAGAGATAGATTACAAAAATAGTAAACCGGAAGATCGTTTTGACTGGTCAAAAAACCAAAGAGTAACCTTTCAATTCTTTAGCGATTTAGAATTTGATTTGATAAAATCTTTTAACGATAAAAACTCGGGTTCAATTACTTTCAATCAAACAGTTTACTCCAAAAAAGATTTTGATTTAATATACAACATTCCCTGGAAAACTGGAATTTATAAAATTGAAAAAAATGGAAAAATTGAAGATCTGATTTTAGAAATATATAAAGAGAATAAAACATTTAAAGAAAATGCCTCAGAAGTTATTAATTTATATCAAAAGCATTTAAAAGAAGAGCTCATCAAAAGATTAAGACAAAAATATAGCATAACTTTGGATGCTAGAGCAATAGAAAATACCATTGAGGAATTAAAAAAAAATAAATGATGTTAAAAAAAATTCTTATATTCTTACTATTTCCAATTTTTAGCTTTTGTCAGAATACTACTAATATAGATAAAATAATTGCCAAAGTTGATAATTATTATATACTAAAATCGGAAGTAGAATCACTGGTTGTAAGGGGGAAACAAGAAAATCAACCCATTGAGAAATGTAAAGCTTTAGAAAGCCTTGCTATTCAAAAATTGTTAGTTGCAAAAGCTGAAATAGATTCTGTAATTGTAGATGAAGATCAAATAAAAAGCCAACTAGATGCTAGAATGGGTGAAATGGTTAGACTTTATGGAAGTGAAAAAAATATTGTACAACAATTTAATAAATCGCTTGAAACTCTTAAATCAGAATATAGAAATCAAGTAAAAGAGCAATTGACTGCTCAAAAAATGCAATCTTCCATCACAGACAAAATAACCGTAACTCCTTATGAAGTTAAAGCTTTTTTTGCCAAAATTCCAAAAGATAGTCTTCCAATGATACCCTCTGAGGTAATAATTAGTCAAATTGTTAGACTAGGAAAAGTCACAAAATCTCAAAGGGACGAATTAATTGAAAGATTAAACGGTTTGAAAAGTAGAATTGAACTCGGTGAAGATTTTGCTACTTTGGCCAAGGAGTTTTCAGAAGATCAAGGTTCAAAACCCTATGGTGGAGAGTTGGGATGGTCAAAAAGAGGTCAAATGGTAGCACAATTTGAAGCGGAAGCCATGAGTTTAGATTCAGGAAAACTTTCCAAAGTTGTAGAATCAGAATTTGGTTTTCATTTAATTCAAACTTTGGAAATACGTGGGCAAGAATATCGTGCTCGTCATATTTTATTAAGACCTGACTATAGTACTTTAGATATGTCAAAACCTAAAGCCTTTCTAGATAGTTTAAAAAAACAAATTGAGATTGATAGTATTAAATTTGAAAAAGCAGTAAAATTGTATTCTGAGGATAAACAAACTCAAGATGCAGGTGGAATCATACTTGATCCTGAAACTAATTCAAATAAGCTGCCATTGGATGTAAGCATGGAACCAAATTTATATTTTACGGTTGACCCAATGAAAGTTGGAAAGATAAGTTCCCCTCAAAACTATAGAACACCAGATGGAAAAACAGGTATGCGAATACTTCTATTAAAATCGAAATCTGAACCTCATAGAGCAAATTTAAAAGACGATTATGAAAAGCTAAAGAACTATGCTTTAAATCAAAAGCAAAGTGAAAAAATAGAAAAATGGTTTAAAGAAGCCCTTTCAGAAGTATATATAAATATAGATGCTGAATATCAAACTTGTAGATTATTTGAACAATAAAATATTATTAAAAAGTGCAGTTAACCAAATTTACCACTGATGTAGAAGCAGCAGATGCTTTAAAAAAAAACATACCAAGAATTAACGACCGAAATAAGCAAAGTAATTGTAGGTCAAGAAGAAACGGTTAGACTACTGTTGACAGCGATTTTTTGTCAAGGTCATTGTCTTTTAGTTGGTGTTCCTGGTTTAGCTAAAACTTTATTGGTTCAGACCATTGCTTCGGCTTTAGATTTAGAATTTAATAGAATTCAGTTTACTCCTGATCTAATGCCTTCCGACATTTTGGGTTCTGAAACCTTAGATAATGATAGAAATTTTAAGTTTGTTAAAGGCCCTGTTTTTGCTAATATTATTTTAGCGGATGAAATAAACCGAACTCCTCCAAAAACTCAATCCGCATTATTAGAATCCATGCAGGAATATTCAGTAACGATAGCTGGTAATAAACATAGTTTGTCTAAACCTTTCTTTGTGCTTGCCACTCAAAATCCTATAGAACAAGAGGGTACTTATCCCCTTCCAGAAGCTCAATTGGATAGATTTATGTTTATGGTAAATTTAGATTATCCAAGTTTTGAGCAAGAAATTTCAATTGTAAAAAATACCACGTCAGACAAAAAAACTAAAGTGAACAAAATTTTAAGTGGGCAGGATATCATTGAATTTCAAGAATTAATACGCAAAGTTCCTATTGCTGACAATGTAGTAGAATATGCTGTTAATCTTGTTCACAAAACCCGACCTGGAATTGCAAATGCTTCTGAAGAAGCTAAAAAATATTTAGAATGGGGAGCTGGACCAAGAGCATCCCAAAACTTGGTACTTGCTGCTAAATGTAATGCTTTAATAAATGGAAAGTACTCCCCTGACATTGAAGACATTAAAGCTGTTGCTTTTGCTGTATTAAGACATAGGATTGTTAGAAATTTCAAAGCGGAAGCCGAGGGAATTGGAGAAGAAAAAATCATTAAAGCTTTACTCTGAAATAGTTTCTAAAAGCATTAATTATTTCTTTTTGAATACTTTTAAAATTTCTGGAAGGCTAAGACTATTTAAGGTCATTTTAGAAATTAGACCTGCTTTTCTTCCAACAGAAACACCATAATGCATATCTAAAATTCCTAGCATTTCATGCGCATCAGGATTAATGCTTATCATTACTCCTTTCTCTAAACATAATTGTATCCATCTCCAATCTATATCTAATCTATAGGGACTAGCATTCAATTCTATACTTACTTTATTTGCAGCACAAGCATCTATAATTTTAGGGTAATCTAAAGGATAGCTATTTCTGCTTAATAGAAGTCTTCCTGACAAATGACCTAATATTGATGTAAAGGGATTTTCAATTGCTTTAATAAGTCTATTTGTAGCCTTTTCTAAATCCATATTTAAAACAGAATGTACAGAAGCCACTACGTAGTCAAAGGTCTTTAATATTTCAACTTCATAATCTAAATTCCCATTTATTAAAATATCAGATTCTATTCCTTTTAAAATCTTAAAATCTAAATAATTTTCATTTAATACATCAATTTCTTTTTGTTGTTTAAGGACAATTTCCGGCTTTAGGCCTGAAGCGTATTGTGCGGTTTGACTATGGTCAGCGATTCCAAAATACTCTAAGCCAAGAGACTTACAGTAATCAGCCATTTGTTTTAAGGTATGTTTGCCATCTGAATACGTTGAATGATTATGCAATGTCCCTTTCAATGATTCAAATGAAACTAATTCATTTATATCATGCCTATTTGCCCATTCAAATTCACCTAAACCTTCTCTCATTTCAGGAATAATATAAGGAACCCCAAAGCTTTTATAAATATCTATTTCTGAACTAAAGACTTCTGTGTTTAAATGACTTAAAAGAGATAATCCGTTTTCATTTATAAATTTCAAATGCTTTTCATCAGCGTCTTTTACGAATTTCTTTACGATAAAATCTCTAGAATTTACTTTTTCAATTTCAATTTTAATTTGATTTCCAGCATAAAAACCCCTCCACACACTTGGAGAAGAATTTTTTAAATCATGCTCAAAAACACCTTCTGGCAATTTAATACTTCCAAATCCATCTTTTATTATAATAAATTGAAG
>DAIQBE010000331.1:0-4573 GCA_036781325.1 Leadbetterella sp.
TAAAAAAAGATATTTTAGATCAAAAAATAACGGCCTTAAAAAATGCCAATGCAAACATCGGCATTGGCCTTCACTTAACTATTACATCGGGTGCGCCATTGAGCCAACCCAGCTACTTAAGTAAAGAAAAAGACGGAAAATTGTTTTTTAAAAGCCCAAAAAATATAGTGTTAAAAAAAATCCCTTTGGACGAAGTGGAACTTGAATTAAAGGAACAGATTAGTCAAATGCGCTCGGTATTAGGAAACCAAATAGACCATATTAGTTGCCATCACAATATTCTGTATTTGAATCCAGAACTTTTTAATTTGTATATAAAACTAGCAAAATCGGAAAAACTACCCATTAGGGCACCACGAAATTGCATTAGCAAAACAAAATTCAACCCAATAAGAAACTTAAATCCAGCGCTGATTCCCCCCTATATTGAAGACGCATTTAGTGTAATGAACCCTAAAAACATACTTCCTGCAATGACAGCCGTTTCGGAAAACAATGTAAAAAACCAAGAGAATCAACTTTTTAATGAGAAGGTAGATTTTCCAAATTTTTTTTTAATTCATCATTATGGCAATCAAGATATCAATGTTTTTAAAACTATGTATGACATCCTGGAGGAAAATGAAGTTTGTGAACAGATTATGCACTTAGGAAGAGCTAGTGTTGCGGAAGATTTTATTGATTTTCCAAATGGTATTAATAAAGGTTATTTGGTAGATAGAAACAAAGAGTTTTTGCTCTTGATGTCCCATGAATTTTTAAATTTGAAAAATGGACAGAATGATATTACTTTTTCAAAGTATAGCTAAATCTAATTTTTGATTTATCTAAAATAAGCCATTAAACAAGTTTCGTTAAAGCATCTTTTATAGCCTTTATTTTAGCATCCGCATCCACTAATTTGGCTTTTTCCCTTTCTACTATGTCTCCCTTAGCATTAGCTACGAAGCGTTCGTTGGAAAGTTTTGCCTCTACCGATTTTTTGAACCCTAGGGTATATTCCAGTTCTTTTTTGAGGTTTTCTATTTCGGAAGCTATATCAAGGCTTTCGCCCAGGTCTATTCCGAATTCGTCGCCTTTGATTACCAAGCTCATGCCTTTTACAGATGTAGTCACAAAAGTAATTTCCTGAAGGTTCGCCATTTTCTTCATTAAATCTTCCAGATGTGAGTATTTGTTGGCATCTTGGGTATTGACACTCAATGGCAAGGTTTCTTTTGGCGATATTTGTTTTGACTGACGGGTGTTTCGCACCCAAGAAACCAATTCAAACAAGATTTCGAAATCGGCCAAAATCTTGGCATCTACCTCCCCTCCTTTCGGGAATTCTTGAATACAAATGGAATCAAATTCAGCTCGTTGTTGAATATTTTGCCAGATCTCCTCCGAAATAAAAGGGGTCCATGGGTGTACTAAACGCATAAGTTCATCAAAAAAGTCTAAGGTAGCCTTGTAGGTTTCCTGGTCAATAGGTAAACTCTGACCGTCTATATATGCAGGCTTTACCATTTCCAAATATTGGGAACAGAAGTCATTCCATATTAAATTGTAAGTAACCAAAAGTCCATCAGACATTCTAAACTTATCATAATGGTCGAGAATTTCGGCCACTGAAGCATTAAGTTTCGATTTAAACCATTGTATAGCACTTGCATTCTGCAAATTTATTGATTCATTAACTGTTTTCCAGCCTTTCACTAAACGAAATGCATTCCACATTTTATTGGAAAAGTTTCGGCCTTGCTCAATCAGCTTTTCATCATATGGCAGATCATTGCCCGCTGGAGAACTAAATAACATTCCCGTTCTAACGCCATCTGCTCCAAATTTATCAATCAAATCTAAAGGGTCAGGAGAATTTCCTAAAGATTTTGACATTTTTCTACCAAGCTTATCTCTTACAATTCCAGTTAAATATACGTTCTTGAAAGGAAATGTACCTTTATACTCATAGCCGGCAATAATCATTCTCGCTACCCAAAAAAACAAAATTTCGGGAGCAGTTACTAAATCATTCGTCGGATAATAATAGTTAATATCTGCATTTTTAGGGTCTTTGAAACCATCAAAAACAGAAATAGGCCAAAGCCATGAGCTAAACCAAGTGTCTAAAACATCTTCGTCTTGGCTTAAATCCTTTTCACTAAGTGCATACAATTGGTATTTTTCTCTAGCGATTTTCAAAGCTTCTTTTTTAGTTTTTGCCACTATACAAGTACCATCTTCCATATAAAAAGCTGGAATACGATGTCCCCACCACAATTGGCGACTAATACACCAGTCTCTCACGTTTTCCATCCAATGGTTGTAGGTGTTTTTAAACTTAGGTGGTATCAGCTGAATGGTGTCGTCCATCACATTTTGGTGAGCAGGTTTACTTAATCGCTCCATTTTAAGAAACCATTGCAATGAGATTTTGGGCTCTATCACGGACCCAGTTCTTTCAGAAGTGCCAACGTTTGATTTATAATCCTCCACTTTCACTAAATTGCCGGATTCTTCCAACATTTTGATGATTTTTTTTCTGGCAACAAACCGATCCTCCCCTACTAAAATCTGAGCTTTTTCATTAAGTTTTCCATCGTCTGTTAAAATATCAATTACCTCTAATTTGTGTTTTTCACCCAAAGCAAAATCATTTTGGTCGTGGGCTGGGGTAACTTTTAAGCAGCCTGTTCCAAATTCCATTTCTACATAATCATCTCCAATAATTGCTATTTCTCTATTAATAAGCGGAATTTTTACTTTTTTGCCTATCAAATGTTTGTACCTTTCGTCTTCAGGATGCACACAAATGGCGGCATCGGCCATTATGGTTTCGGGCCGAGTTGTAGCTATTACTATTTCTGCCTCTTCCCCTACATACTTTATATACACCAGCTTAGAAGGCATTTCTTTGGTAATTACCTCTTCGTCAGACACCGTTGTTTTTGCTTGGGGGTCCCAGTTAACCATTCGATAGCCTCTGTAAATATCTCCTTTTTGGTGCAAATCCACGAAAACGTCAATAACGGCATCATACAAGTTTTCTTCCATGGTGAAACGCGTTCGATCCCAGTCGCAAGAAGCACCTAATTTTCGAAGCTGTTTCAGTATAATACCTCCATATTTTTCAGTCCATTCCCAGCAATATTCCAGAAACTTCTCTCTCGATAGATCTGCTTTATTTATTCCTTGTTCTTTTAGCATTGCCACTACTTTGGCCTCTGTAGCTATAGAAGCGTGGTCCGTGCCAGGGACCCAGCAGGCTTCTCTACCTTCCATCCGAGCTTTTCGAACAAGAACATCTTGAATGGTATTATTGAGCATGTGTCCCATGTGTAGTACTCCGGTGACATTAGGAGGAGGAATAACAATGGTGTATGGCTCCTTTTCGGGATTTGGGGTGGATTTGAAAAATTTATTTTTCTCCCAATACGCATACCATTTGTCTTCAATTTCTTTGGGATTGTATGTTTTCGAAATTTCCATTTGCTGATTTTAAAGAGCCAAAAAATAATAATCTGCAAAAATAAGTAAATTGGGTGGGAAGCCGAAATTTTGATGAACGGAGTTTAGCTAATCGTAGAATTTACTGTAAAGAAAATTCTGAAATATCTTATTTATAGCATTTAGTTTGACACTAATTTAACTTTCGAATTAATTTTCAAAAAGCTAATTTAAAACAAAAAAGAGTTTTTATTAGTAGGTCTTACTAATTGCAGCCTTGAATCTGTGCATAAAATATGCTTCCAATTAGAGACTCAAAACCAGCATTTAAAGTAATAGAATTACCTGCCTTATAGGTAACGTTTGCTGGTGAACTCACTTTGTTGTTTGCAATAATAGTTTGGGTTGATTGGAACAGGGAGGTGCCACTAGAAATATTAGCTGTAAGACTCGAAGAAGTTGCATTTACATTCACCTGATTGGTAGCCACCCTGGTACTTTTACAATTGCCAATTTCACAAGAAGCATAATAGGTAATATTTGCAATTGGGCTTTGCGAAAAAGCAGTACCTGAACCCAATTCCGTTCCACTTACTGCAGTATTATACCAAGTCACAGTGCCTGTGGTACAAGTAGCAGAAAGTAAAATGGAGCTGCCACTACAAATAGCTGTAGAACTCACAGAAACACTGCTTGGCGGATTTGGAATTACACAGGGTGAAATGGTAAAATTATTATTTGAAATATCGAAAAAAGCTCTATTGCTGCCTTTCACCATGATACGGGCCGTACTAGTAGTATTATTTGGTATTGTTACGATGGCCGAACCATTATTAGGGACATTAGTAGCTAAGGTAATAGGATAGGTTAAACCTCCATCTGTAGAAAGTAAAATATCCACATTGGCGCAACTTACAGGCGCAGTATTGGTGTTGGCTACATTCCATGTGACTGTTTGATTACTAAGAGCGGCCCAATTTATTCCAGTGGAGTTAGGGATGTTTACCAAAAGTGGGCCTGAATTTCCGTCAACGGTTAGTACAATGTCAACTTTATCGTTTGCTCCACCTCCAACGGCATTATCTCTAACCACTAATCGGAAATTTAGCGTACGTGCTACACTTGGCAAAACCTCCCATGTTGG
>DAIQBE010000332.1:0-4571 GCA_036781325.1 Leadbetterella sp.
AAACAAAAAAATGAAGGAGATGTTTCAGGCTTCGATAATAATATTCGGGGTGGATTAGATTACTATTTTTCCGAAAAAAGCATATTAACTGCATCCTATTTTTACAGCAGAGCAGGAGGTATTCGATATTCATTAAATACGTATAATGATTTTCTGAATACTTTAAATGCCCCTTTAGGTGAAATATCTAGAATTCAAAACGAAGTAGAAAGAGAACCTCTTTCTGAATATGTTTTGAGTTATAAAAAAACATTTAATAGAAAGGGCCAGGAGTTAAATGCTCAATTTAGATTTTTAGATCATTTTGAAAACTCAGACCAAACATTTACACAAAATGGTAAACTACCTAATGGAAGTGTTGACACAAAAAATACGTTTATTCAAACTTCAGTTAATGATGAACTGGAGAAACAGTACCTTTTCCAATTAGATTATGTACAACCGTTTGCAAAAGAGGGAAAAATGGAATTTGGGGCAAGAACATCTTTAAGAAATATGGTCAATGATTTTATTGTGAATGATATAAAGGAAGGAAAAGAAGTACCCATTTCTTGGCTTGATAATTATTTTATTTATGATGAAAATATCAGTGCGGCATATGGAATAATTGCTAATAAATCAAAGAAAATTGGGTATCAATTTGGTCTAAGGTCTGAATGGACTGATGTAAGTACAACCTTAAGAAAAACTAACGAAGTGAATCCAAGAAAATATGGAAATTTATTTCCGAGTGCTCATATGAGCTATGCTCTAAATGAAAACAATTCGTTGCAACTTAGTTACAGTAGAAGAATAAAAAGACCAGTTTATAATGACTTAAGCCCTTTTATGACACTATCTGACAACAGGAATTTCTTTTCTGGCAACCCCAATCTTAATCCCGAATATAGCGATGTAATGGAAATGGGATATTTAAAGAATTTTGAAAAAGGGGCAGTGACTTCTTCGGTATATTATAGAAATACACAAGATTTAATTTCTGGAATTCGAAGAGTGAATAGCGATGGTTTTTCTACTTCACTGCCTGAAAATTTAAATGGAGAAATAGCCTATGGCCTAGATTTAACCGCAAATTATAAAATCGTGAAATGGTGGAAACTGGATTTTAATTTCAATTTATTTAAGGCAAATATTGATGGAAGTAATATCGACGAACAGTTTGTGGCCGAAACCACCACTTGGTTTTTAAGACAAACTTCGAGGTTTACTTTACCAAAAGGCTGGGACATGCAATTAAGATTTAACTATGAGGCGGCTCAAAAAACCGCTCAAGGAAGTCGTGAACCGATTTATTTTTTCGATTACTCCGTAAAAAAGGATATTTGGAATAAGAAAGGAGCAATAAACTTTACTGTTTTAGACATTTTTAATTCTAGGTGGATGCGTACAATTACTCAAGGAACAGGTTTTTATACCGAAAGCGATCGACAAGCTAAGCCACGACAAATTAATCTTTCACTTAGTTACAGAATTAAGTAATAGATACATTAGTATTTTAGATTTGGTTATATAAATTAAAAAATGTTTTTTCTAATTTGTTTATTCTTAAATTAGGGTTTTTATAACAATTAAAAACTGCTAATTATCCATACATTTTTTCAAGAATTATTCAAAACAGTTCTGCCACTTAAAATTTATAGAATAAAATAAACCTAGAACTCTTTTCATGGAAAGCATATTTACAATTGATATTAATTTTTGGGAGTTTCTCATTTTTGTTGTTGTGGGAACACTCACTGGTATAATAAATACTTTGACAGGAAGTGGATCACTTATTACTCTACCCGTATTCGTTTTTATTTGTGGTCTTTCCCCTTCTATGGCCAATGGAAGCAATAGAGTTGGCGTGTTATTACAATCATTGGTAGCCACTTCAAAAATAGCAAAAGATAAACCAGATATTTTTAAAGACGCCACTTGGTTAATAATACCATCCGTTTTAGGTTCTATTTTGGGATCAAAAATAGCTATTGATATCGACGAACAAACTATGAATTATACCCTCGGTGGTTTAATGGTTTTTATGCTTTTTATTTTATTATTTAAACCTGAACGCTGGCTAATTGAGGATAAAACGAGCAAAGCGGAAAACAAAAATCTAAAGACATTTGTAACCTTCTTTTTTATTGGAGTTTATGGTGGATTTATTCAGGCCGGTGTAGGATTCTTTCTGTTAGGGGGATTAGTATTAATTTCAAAATATAGTCTAACTCAGAGTAACGGGCTAAAACTAGCCTTAGTTTTGGCTTTTACTGCTCCTGCTTTAGCTCTTTTTATTTATTATGGAAAAGTACATTATGGATATGGACTATTAATGGGAATTTTTCAAGCTTTTGGTGCTTGGATTGGCGTAAAATACATCATGAAGATACCAAATGCAAATGTATGGACTTACCGACTTTTGGTAGTGGTAGTAGCTCTTTCGGCATTAAAATTTTTAATCTAAAAGAAGGCAACTCTTATCTTTTAGATTCTAAAAAATAAGAAAATCCAAAATATTCATTTTCAAACTTTTGAATTTACCAAAGGCGACACTTTTGTTCCTATTAACGCTATGGCCTCCATTAATTTTTCGTGAGGTAACCCAGCATCCATTTGAAAAGTGAATCTACTAATTCCTCCGAGCGCTTCGCTATGTCTCATTATTTTTTGAGCCACTTCTTCTGGCTCTCCCACCACTAAGGCTCCTAATTTTCCATTTTGAGCATCAAAACCCACTTTAGTAACGGGTGCAAAGCCACGTTCTTTTCCGATTTTTGTAAACATAGCTGCATAACCAGGGTAATAACTATTGACGGCTTCTTCTGATTTTTTGGCAACAAAACCCAAAGAATGTAATCCCACTTTAAGCTGTTCAGGGCTATGACCAGCTTTTCTGCCAGCTTCACGATATAAATCTATGAGTGGCCGAAACCTGTGGGTATCGCCTCCAATAATAGCCACCATTAATGGTAAACCCAACTTTCCAGCACGAGCAAAAGAGGCGGGAGTACCTCCCACTCCAATCCAAATAGGCAATTTCTCTTGGAATGGCCTTGGATAAATAGCCTGATTCTTTAGTGGTGGACGAAAATTTCCTGACCAATTGACTACTTCATTTTTTTGAATGTTTAAAAGCAAGTCTAGTTTCTCCGTAAATAAATCGTCGTAATCATGTAAATTAAGGCCAAAAAGAGGAAAAGATTCCGTGAATGAACCACGACCTACTACCATTTCGGCTCTGCCTTGAGAAATTAAATCCAAGGTAGCAAAGTTTTGAAAAACTCTAACTGGATCAGCAGCACTTAAAACAGTAACTGCACTAGTAAGAATAATCTTTTTGGTTCTGGCAGCGGCAGCAGCCAATATTAAGGAGGGAGCGGAATCTAAAAATTCCTTTCTGTAATGTTCTCCAATTCCAAAAACATCTAAACCCATTTTATCGGCAAATTCAATTCTTTCAATGAGCTGATTCAATGATTTCGAATTATTTTTCCCACTCTCAAAGTTGGAATCTACGGATGCTGAAGCAAAACTATCTATACCAATTTCCATAAAAACTTAAATACTATTTATTAATTCTAAGATAAGAATGACTATTTAATCTACTTTTAAGACAAAAAAACTCTTTAAATTGCTTTTTCCATCACAATAAATTCTAAATGTTGTTTCGGCAAACCAAACGAAATGTCTTCCTTAGGAAAAGGTTTTATTTCGCCTGTAGATTTATATCCTTTACGTTCATACCAAGCAATTAGTTCGTGTCTTATTGAAATAACTGTCATAGAAATTTTTGGCAGCCCCAATTCTTTGGCTTTTGATTCTGCAGCTGCTAACAGTTTTTTACCTATTCCGCTTCCTTGCAAAAGAGGCGAGACCGTTAGCATACCTAAATACAAAGCTGTTTTTTGATTTTCAAGCAAAACACAAGCTTTAATTTCTCCATTTTCTATGTATTTTAGAAAAAAAGTGGCAGGCTTATTCATTGTTTCCTGTAATTTCTCCAGATTTGTCCGTATTCCTTCAAAAAAATCAGCCTCTGTAGTCCAACCATTTCTTGAGTGTTCGCCTCTGTATGCAGAGTTTACCAGATTGGTTATTTCCTCAGCATCCTTTAATTCTGCTATTTTAATCATCTCCTTTATTTATTTTCTTAATTTCAAAAATTCAGTTTCCGTACCATTAAAAACATTAAAATCAACTTTTGAGCGTATTCCATTTACGGTAGCAGTTTCGCTAATTTGCCAAATGCACCAATCTTTTTTAATTTTTGGTTCAGTGCCTCCTGAATAATTGGCCACCCAAATCGGATATTCATTAAAATAGCCCTCCAGATTATCCCGATAAAAACTTAAGTTGGTATAAATAATGGGTTTCATTTGATATTTTTTTTCCACCACTTTCAACCAGTTCTTTAGACCACCTCTAATTTTTTCCTTTGACATTTTATTTTCAGTTTCAATATCAACAACAGGCGGCAGATCGCCTTTTGATAATTTAACTTTTTTACAAAAATGATTTGCTTGCAACAGAGCATTTTTATGAGGTAAATAAAAATGATATGCACCCCTAATGATTTTGGCATCTTTTAC
>DAIQBE010000333.1:0-4542 GCA_036781325.1 Leadbetterella sp.
TTATTTTGAACCGCAGGGCCATAAGATAGCGTAGGTCCTTTTCCACAAGCAATATCCCCATCTTTTTTCTTATCATACATGGGCGATTGTGTGTCGTGGGTTACATCACAGCAAATAGCTACATCTGGCTTAAGCCGTCTAGAAATCATTTCAGAACCTCTTAATCCTATCTCTTCTTGAACTGCATTCACAATGTATAATGTAAAAGGCAAATTTTTCTTATTTTCTTTCAATCTTCTCGCCACTTCAGCAATTATATATCCGCCCATTCGATTGTCTAAAGCTCTTCCTACATAATATTTATCGTTAAGTTCCATTAGTCCATCTTCAAACGTAGCCACAGTTCCTACATGAATGCCCATTTCTTCTACTTCAGATTTTGAGGAAGCACCTACATCAATAAAAATATTCTTTAAACTCGGAGTTTCTTCTTTTCCAGCGTCACGTACATGAATAGCCGGCCAACCAAAAATCCCTTTCACAATCCCTTTATTTCTGGTGTGTAAATTTACCCTCATCGATGGGGCTATCTGGTGGTCGGATCCACCATTTCTTCTTACATAAATATATCCGCTATCCGTAATGTAGTTTACAAACCATGAAATCTCATCCGAATGAGCTTCAATTACCACCTTGTATTCCATTCCAGGATTAATAACACCTACAGCTGTTCCGTATACATCAATAATAGTTTCATCAATATATGGTTTAATATAATCTAACCAGATTTGTTGTCCTGTACTTTCAAATCCTACCGGAGATGCATTGTTTAAGTAATTATACAGGAATTCAGTATTTTTATTCATAATGAAATTTTCAATAATTTTTGTCAAAAATAGAAAAAAAATGAATTAGAAATTGCTTTTATTGATTCAAATGGTATATTTTTTATTTCATGAAAGGAGAAAGTGTCTGAAAATTCTGACATTTTTTTTATTCATTATATATAAAAAATGAAAAAAAAAGCCTTGTATGGAACATCTAAACCTTATTTAGAGTTATTAAAAATAAGAACCAATTTTAGTTATTATAACTTATCTTTGTATTTAAATACACGAATATTATATTAATATGCTGAAAATCAGTAATTTACACGCAAGAATAGAAAGCAAGGAAATTTTAAGAGGAATAAATCTTGAAGTAAAACCGGGAGAAGTACATGCTATTATGGGCCCAAATGGTTCCGGAAAAAGTACTTTAGCTTCTGTTTTGGCCGGCAGAGAAGATTATGAAGTAACGGATGGAGCGGTAGAATTCTTAGGTAAAAATTTGTTAGATTTAGCCCCCGAGGAGAGAGCCGCCGAAGGAATCTTCCTAGCCTTTCAATATCCAGTAGAAATTCCTGGAGTTACCACTATAAATTTTCTTAAAACTGCCATCAATCAAATCAGAAAATATCACGACCAAGGTCCATTAGATGCCGCTCAATTTTTAAAATTGATGAAAGAAAAGGCAAAAACAGTAAAAATAGATGACCAATTGTTGCGAAGGTCATTAAATGAAGGGTTTTCAGGAGGAGAGAAAAAGAGAAATGAAATATTCCAAATGGCTATGTTAGAGCCTAAATTGGGCATTTTAGATGAAACAGATTCAGGTTTGGATATTGACGCATTGAGAATTGTTGCTGACGGAGTAAATCAGCTTCGTTCTTCGGACCGTTCTTTTATTGTAGTTACTCATTATCAAAGATTGCTAGAATATATCGTGCCAGATTTTGTTCATGTGCTCTACAAAGGTAGAATAGTGAAATCCGGAACCAAAGAACTCGCATTAGAATTAGAAGAAAAAGGATATGATTGGATTAAAGCAGAAGCAGATGCTTTAGAGTCAGCGGCGGTTTGATTTTTTCATCAATAATTTAACAAGAATGTCAGTTTCAAATATTCAAGATCAGCTTTTAGCTCAATTTCAAAAAATAAACCTAAATGGTGAAAAAGATACGTTTTTTGGAAAAAGAAGACTTTCTGCTATAGCATCTTTTAAAAACTTAGGATTGCCTACCATTAAAAACGAGGATTGGAAATATGCCAATCTTAAGGGCTTATCCAATCACCAATTCGATTTTATTAAAAAATCAGAAATTTCAAAAAATGAGATAGAAGGCCTAGATTTTTCGAAAATTGCAGGATTGAAAATTACTTTTATTAATGGAGTTTTTAGTGAAGAACATTCAAGTTTAGGTCACAACCAAGAAGCAATAAAAGTTTTAAATCTTAAGCAGGCCTTAAAAGATTGCCCAGAACTTTTAGATCAGCATTTTGGTAAATATGTCAATATTGAGGTGGATGGAGTAATTGCCTCGAATGCAGCCTTAAATGAGGATGGATCCGTAATTTTTATAGGAGAAAATACAACCGCAAATCAGCCCATAATTATTAATACCATTTTCGATACCAATTTAAGTGATGTTGCTTCTTTTGGGCATCATTTGGTGGTGGTGGGTGAAAATTCGGAAGCAAAAATAGTCGAAATTTCTACAACGATCGGGGAAAGATCTAGTTTTAATAATACCCTCACCGAATTAATAGTTGGCAAGAGTTCAAGAGTGGATTATTATAAAATTCAAAATGAAAACGATGCCTCTTATCATTTGGGGACTACGCAAGTTATACAAAAAGACAATAGTTATTTTTACTCTGCAACAATAACAGTAAACGGAGGCTTTGTTAGAAATAATCTTAATTTAGTGTTAGACGGGCAGCATATTGATAATCATATGTATGGCTTGTATATCCCTAATGGCTCACAATTTGTTGATAATCATACCATAGTAGATCATAAATTGCCAAATTGCCAAAGTAATGAATTGTATAAAGGCGTTTTGATGGATAAATCTACAGGAGTTTTTAATGGTAAAATTTTTGTTAGGGAAGACGCTCAAAAAACAAATGCTTATCAAAATTGTAGGAATGTGATTACCTCAGATTCCGCAACTATGAACTCTAAACCACAATTAGAAATTTGGGCTGACGATGTTAAATGTTCTCACGGCACTACTACAGGAAAATTGAACGATGAGGCAATTTTCTACATGCAATCTAGAGGTATTCCCAAAGCAGAGGCTGTTAAACTTCAATTAATTGCTTTTGCAGAGGATGTGGTTTCACAAATAAAAATTGAAGAAATAAAAGAAATCTTGGAAGGCTTGATAGAAGCAAAACTAAGCTAATTGAAGACATTCTTTTATTAAATTATTATCTTAATGGCTTTTTTTGATATTCAAAATATTCGGAACGATTTTCCAATTCTTTCCGAAAAAATTAACGGCAAAGACCTGGTTTATTTTGATAATGCAGCAACTACTCAAAAACCACAAGTAGTAATAGATGCCTTATCTGATTATTATGGTCATTACAACGCCAATATTCATCGTGGAATACATTTTTTGGCAGAAAAAGCTACGACAGCATTCGAAGCAAGTAGAAAAACCTTCCAAAAATTTTTAAATGCAGAAAGTTCAGAAGAAATCATATTTACCTATGGTACTACTGATAGCATTAATTTGGTAGCTCAAACTTTTGGAAGGAAAAATATTAAAAAAGGGGACGAAATTATTATCTCCACGCTTGAGCACCATTCCAATATTGTTCCTTGGCAAATGCTATGTGAAGAAAATGGCTGTATTCTAAAGGTAATTCCTATTAATAACGCTGGAGAATTGTTATTAGATGAATATGAAAAATTATTGAGTGAAAAAACTAAATTGGTCTCTGTTATCCATGTTTCTAACTCACTTGGTACTATAAATCCTATAAAGTTTATTATTGAAAAAGCGCATGCTTTTGGAGCAAAGGTTTTAGTAGATGGAGCTCAAGCCACTTGCCATCTTAATATAGATGTACAAGAACTAGATGCTGATTTTTATGCTTTGTCTGCCCACAAGCTTTTTGGGCCAACTGGCATGGGAATTTTATATGGTAAAAAAGAGATTTTGAATGCTATGCCTCCATGGAGAGGTGGTGGGGAAATGATAAAGGAAGTGACATTTGAGAAAACCACCTACAACGAGCTTCCTTATAAGTTTGAGGCCGGAACCCCAAATATTGCAGATGTAGTTGCGGTAAAATATGCCATTGATTACATTCAGAAAATTGGAAAGGAAAATATAGCAGCTCATGAAAACTCACTTCTTGCCTATGCAACAGAGAAACTTTTAGAAATAGAAGGTTTAAAAATTATAGGCACTGCTAAAGAAAAAGTAAGTGTAGTATCTTTCGTTTTAGAAAATATTCATCCCCAGGATGTTGGGATTATTTTAGATCAGCAAGGCATAGCTGTAAGAACTGGCCACCATTGTACACAACCATTAATGGCCAGATTGGGTCTTTTGGGGACTGCTAGGGCTTCATTTTCAGTTTATAATACCATAGAGGAAATAGATTTATTAGTAGCCGGAGTTAAAAAAGTAAAAAGGCTTTTAGCCTGAGCCATTTATGATGACAATAAAGGAGCTTCAAGATGAAATAATTTCAGATTTCGAATTATTTGACGATTGGGAAGGAAAATATGAATACATCATAGATTTAGGTAAAAAATTGCCTG
>DAIQBE010000334.1:0-4534 GCA_036781325.1 Leadbetterella sp.
ACTATTTTATTTATGTTTTGGACCATATCTTTAATTGGCCGTAAAATAGTAGGAAAGAATGCCGATGAAATTGGAACTTCAGATTCAATTAAAGTTTTTGGAGCCTCCCTTGTTGGGTCATTGGTTTATGCATTTTCTGATTCTTTTTGGTTTTCTGCCGTTGAAGCCGAAGTTTATGGAATGTCTTCATTTTTTACTGCAATAGTCGTATGGGCGGCATTTAGACTTGAGTTAATTGAAGATTCAGCAAAACAAAATAAATGGTTATTGTTTATTGCTTATTTGGTTGGGCTTTCTATAGGTGTCCATTTATTAAACTTAGTTACTATTCCGGCTTTAGCCTTGCTATATTATTTTAAAAAATCTAAAAATATAAGTTTTAAAGGGGGATTTCTAGCATTTTTAGGTGGCTTAGTTGTTTTAGGTGCCATTATGGTGGGCTTAATTACTGGTTTACCAACTTTGAGTTTCTCTTTTGACAGACTTTTTGTAAATACGTTTGGTTTACCATTTGCATCAGGAATGATTTTCTTTATTGTTCTCCTTATTGGAGCTTTAGGGTATGGAATTTACTACACTCAGAAAAAAGGAAAAGAAGTAGCGAATACGATTTTATTAAGCTTTGCTTTTATTTTAATCGGTTATTCTACGTATACCATTGCATTGATTCGTTCAAATTATAATCCTCCAATTAATGAGAACAATCCTAGCAATGTAATGAATTTTACCTACTACCTCAAAAGAGAGCAATATGGAAGCCGTCCATTATTATATGGTCCTATTTATACTGCTCAGCTTTCTGCTATTAATAAAGGAGAGCCTAGTTATAAAGTTGGAGATAAAAAATATGAAGTGTATGACTATAATCCTGAATATGTTTGGGATAATAATGGCAAAATGCTCTTACCAAGGGTTTGGAGCCAAGACCCTAGTCATATTTCCTTATACAAAAGTAAATTAGGTCTTAGTGAAGGACAAAGACCTGGTCTGTTTGACAATTTGTCATTTATGTTTAGCCACCAGTTTGGTCATATGTATTGGAGATATTTTATTTGGAATTTTTGGGGTAGGTCATCCGATATTGAAGGCGCAAAGGCAACAAATATTTTTGAAAAGAGAAGTGATTTACCTCCAAGCTATGCGAAAAACAAAGGCAGAACTAATTATTTTGGATTACCCGCTATTCTTGGTATTCTGGGCTTATTATATCTTTATTTTAAAAGAGAGAAAGACGCTATTGTGATGTTTTTATTGTTTTTCTTAACGGGTCTTGCCTTGGTTGTATATTTAAATTCACCTCCTGTTGAACCTAGAGAAAGAGATTATATTTATGTTGGTTCCTTTTACTTTTTTGCAATTTGGGTAGGCTTAGGTGTAATGGGAATTGCTGAGTATGTACTTAAATTCTTAAAAAATGAAAATATAAAGGGTTTTGCTGCAACAGCTATTGGGCTTATTGTTCCAATACTTATGGTAAATCAGGCTTGGAGTGGTCACGACAGGTCTAATCGGTATCATCAGGTAGATTTTGCAAAAAATCTATTAAACTCCTGTGAAAAGAACGCAATTCTATTTACTGGTGGTGATAATGATACATTTCCCCTATGGTATGTTCAAGAAGTTGAAGGATTTAGAACCGATGTAAGAGTTTGTAATTTGAGTTTATTAGGAACAGAATGGTATATTGACCAAATGAAACGTAAAACTTATGAATCAGAAGCTTTACCCATTTCGTTTAATATTGATAATTATAATAAAGGAATTAATGATCAAATTCCTTTTTATAAGAATCCTAACCCACAAGTAGAAGCCGGAATTAACCTTAAAGAATATCTTAATTTGGTGAAAAACAATGATCCAGCCATACAAATGCAGGTTAGTTCTGGCGAAATGATAAATGTTTTGCCATCTGCAAATTTTTATTTGGATTTTGATGCCGAGAAAGTGGCTCGAATGAGTTTTGTGCCTGAAAAATATAAGGCCATGGTTAAAGGAAGAATGGAGTGGAATTTTGGTGAAAAAGATATTTTGAAAAATGATTTGTTGGTTTTGGATATGATCGCTCAAAATGATTGGAAAAGACCTATATATTTTGCAGGAACATTATCTCCTAGTTCTTATCTAAATTTAAAAGAATATTGTCAATTAGAGGGCTATGCTTATAGATTAATGCCTTTTAAAGTAGATGGAGCAAAAGATGGCTTTGTAAATTCAGATGTGATGACGGAAAGACTAAACAATAAAATGTTTTGGCGAAATCTTGACAATCCAAAAGTTTATTATGACTCTGAAACTTATTTAAGAGTTCCGATTATTACGGCTAGATTTGCTTTTATTCGTTTAGTTGACCAGTTGGTAAGAGAAGGCAAGAAAGTAGAGGCAGAAAGAATTTTAGACAAGGCTTTAAAAATAATGCCTGATAGTTCAATTCCTTACGATCAATTAACTGCGAATTTTCCTATTTTTTACTATGAGATTGGGAAAAATGATAAAGCAAAAAAAGTTTCAGATGTCATTGTCAAAAGAGCTGACGAGGAACTCAAATATTTTATTGAAAAAAGTAAGACTAGGGGAGATAAACAATGGGGTGACTCTAATATTGAGGCAATTATTCAATCTGATATGAGAAACATTCAAATGTTATATTCTGCTGCTGAGCAATATGACAAACCATTGGCTGAAAAATACAAGAAAATTTATGAGGGGCATATGGCAAAATTGCAATAAACTCTTTTAAGATAATTTAAAAAAAAGCTCCATTTAGATTCTCTTTGGAGCTTTTTTTGTATTTTTGCAATACTGTTGCAAAAATAAGTGTTGAGAAATATTTATACGTTATTTTTTATTTTTTTAATTTGCCTTACCGCAAAAAGTCAAGTTTTGCCTTGCGAGTGCTTTATTGTTGGCAAAATTATAGATCAACAGACTAAAGAGCCGTTGGTGGGTGCTTTGGTAAGTATTAAAAAACAGAATAAATCAACAGTTTCTGATGGAAATGGAAATTACAGAATCGAAAAACTATGCGAAGGTAAATTTCTTTTAACTGTCAGCATTTTAGGATATGAAAGTAAAAGTTATGATTTAAATCTTACACACGAAACGAAACAAAACATAAATTTAAATGAAAAAGAGCTTCATTTAGAAGAAATAAATATCTCAGCTAAAAGGATTGAAAACATTGGCAATAATCAGCTCAGCCTTTCATCTGAAGAACTTCAAAAAAAATCGGGTCAAAATCTAGCTAATACGTTGGAACAATTGACCGGTGTTAGTATGATTCAGACGGGAAGTACAATTTCAAAGCCAGTCATCCAAGGTTTGCATTCCAATAGAATACTTACTTTAAACAATGGGGTTAGACATGAAGGCCAACAATGGGGAAATGAGCATGCCCCCGAAATAGACCCTTTTCTGGCAAAGAAAATTACAGTTTTGAAAGGGGCAAGAGGAGTAAGATATGGGTCTGATGCCATTGGAGGAGTAATAATTGTAGAAAGTGCTGATTTAAAACCGCTTGACAGTGTTAAAACTGAAATTAATAATTTTTTATCTACTAATGGAAGACAAATTGGAATCGCAGGGATAGTAGAAGGGGGTATTCCAAAACTAAAAAACTTTGCATGGAGAATACAAGCAACTGGTAAAAAAGCAGGAAATGTTAGTACTCCTACATATAATTTGGCAAATACAGGTTTTACTGAATTTAATTTTTCGTTAGAATCGTCTTATGTTTTAAAAAAAGCAGATTTTAAAGTTTTTTTTAGTCAATTTAATTCTAAAATTGGGATATTTTCCGGGTCCCATATTGGGAATTTGAGTGATTTGAAAATTGCAATAGCAAGAGCAGAACCTCTGCTCGAATTTACCCCAAATGAATTTTCATATGCAATTGGAAGACCTTTTCAAGATATTCAACATAATTTAATTAAACTAAAATCTAACTTTAATCTTAAGACTAATCAAAGCCTGCAATTTGTTTTGGGCCATCAATATAATTTTAGGTCTGAAATTGATGTACTAAGAGGAGATAGAAATATAACTCAGACATTTAAAATTAATAGTACTACTTATGAATTTATTTTTAATCATAAGCCAATTTTAAAGAAGATTACAGGCTTTTTTGGTTCAAATGGATTAGACCAAATAAATATTTCTACTGGAGAGATAAAATCGCCATTTAAAAGTGGAGTTTTAATTCCTAATTTTAAAAATTTTACTTCAGGTATTTTCTTTGTCGAAAGGTGGATTCATCCTAAATTTGATCTAGAAATTGGTGGCAGATATGATTTTAGAAATCTTCGAGTTTATTATTTGAAAAGATTAGAAAATAAAGTGACAATTGATAATTTAAGTAACCAAAACTTATCAGGCACTTTCAGTATTAATAGAAAAGTAAATAAGTATTTTGGTTTTACTTTCACAAGTGCTTCGGCTTGGAGGCCTCCAACCGTGAATGAATTATACAGTGACGGGGTACATCATGGAACTGCTACTTATGAAAAAGGTAGTTCTAACTTAGGAGTAGAAAAGGCAT
>DAIQBE010000335.1:0-1896 GCA_036781325.1 Leadbetterella sp.
GGTGGACTGCCAGGGGTAAGTGTTACTGTGAAAGGAACCTCTCAAGGAACTGTTACAGATGGTGGCGGAAACTATGTAGTGAATGTAAATGGTACTAATGCTACGTTAGTTTATTCCTATATTGGATTTATAGGACAAGAAATGGAAGTGGGGAATAAAACCCAGATTAATGTAAAATTGCTAGAAGACGCTACAAATTTATCTGAGGTAGTAGTGGTAGGTTATGGTACTATGAAAAAGAGTGATTTAACGGGGGCAGTGGCTCAAGTTAAAGCTACAAGAATGGAAAATGAAAATCCAAGAACCATTCAAGACATGTTGCGTGGAAATGCACCCGGCTTGGATATTTCTAACAGTGCTTCACCACGAGGTGGCGGAAGTTTTTTGGTTAGAGGCCGTGCTTCACTTACCGCCTCTACTGCGCCTTTGATTGTGGTAGATGGTGTTATTTATCCTGGTTCTTTAAGTGATATTAACCCTAATGATATAGCCACTATTGATATTTTAAAAGATGCTAGTTCGGCCGCAGTATTTGGTGCAAGATCTGCTAATGGTGTAATCTTATTAACTACTAAGAAAGGAAAATCAGGAAAACCACAGATAACGATTAATTCTAATTTAGCTGTTAATAAAGTAGGGAAGTTTAACCACATCTTGAGCGCAGAAGATTTTTTAACATGGAGAGGGGATGTGTTATGGAGCATGAACGGACATAATCCAGCTACAAGATATAATTTTTATGACCCAAAAAATTTACCTTCAAATATTACACTGGCTCAGTGGCAGGGTAGTGACAAAGGAGATCCTACAGATATTTGGCTCAATCGTATCAAAATGTTTCCAGTTGAAATAGCGAATTATAAAGCGGGTAGAACCACCGATTGGGAAAATCTATTAATTAATGACGAGGCTATTCAACAAGACCATACTGTTGCAGTTTCTGGAAGCACTTCTAATACCAATTATTACATGTCTTTAGGCTATTTGACTAATGAAGGACTATCAGTGGGTGATGTTTTTAAGACGGTAAGGGCCAGGGTAAATCTGGAAAACAAAATCACTAATTTTCTTTCAGTGGGTTTAAATATCCAATTTGGTAATCGGGACGAAAGTAGTATTCCTATTGGTTTAGGAAATATTATTCGCACCACTCCATATGGTCAATTGTATCAGGACGATGGCATTACCTTACGCCAGAGTACCAACGATGACGTGGGTAATAATTCGAATCCATTTCTTGATCAAACCTTTAATACGCGTAGTAGGATAAATAATAACCTGTTTAGTTCCATTTTTGTAAAAGGAGATATTGGATACGGTTTTTCTTATCAAGTAAATTTTACCCCTCGTTTTGATTTTACAAATAATTTAGACCATATTTCAGCTTTAAAGCCTGGCATTACCAACAGAGCGGGTATCTCAAGAAGAGAAAACAGTACTGCTTATCAATGGCAAGTAGACAATATTTTGAAATGGAATAAAACGTTTGGAAAACACAATTTTGATGCAACATTTTTGGCAAATGCGGAAAAATCTCAAAGCTGGCAAAACGTAATCAATGCAGAAAACTATTCTCCAAGCGACAACCTTACATTTCATGCCGTACAAGCGGCAACTCTTTACCCATCTATCACCAGCAACGATGTTTATTTTACTGGACAAGCTTTGATGGGTAGAATCAATTATAATTTTAATTCAAGGTATTTTCTTACCGCTACCATGCGTCAAGACGGATATTCAGGCTTTGGTCAAAGTAACCAAAAAGCAAATTTCCCTTCCTTGGCTTTGGGCTGGCAGTTTACCGATGAGCCTTTCTTAAAAGGACTTCAAAAATATTTAGATTATGGAAAACTTAGAGTTTCTTATGGCGTAAACGGAAACCGTGAAATTAATAAT
>DAIQBE010000335.1:1996-4526 GCA_036781325.1 Leadbetterella sp.
AACTTTGTTTGGAGATCTACGTATAGCTTTTGGACCAATGATAACAAAATCTTGAAATTGTATGGAGCAGTTCCAGTAACAGACGCTAGTGGTAACACAACGCTAATAGACCAAGACGATAGAGCCAATGGTTGGTTTATTGGAAAGCCAATAAGTCAAATTTGGGATTATAAAGTTTTAGGCGTTTGGCAAGAAGCCGAAAGAGATTTAGCCAAAACGTATGGTTTTACTCCTGGTGATTTCAAATTGGAAGATTTGAATCAAGATGGCAAATTCAATTTAGACGACAGACAATTCCTTGGAAACCAAAACCCTAAATTCTCATTCAATATGAGACAAGAATTTAATCTGTACAAGAATTTTGATTTTTCATTCTCCTTATATGGCCGAATTGGACAATTGACAGCCTATAACGAGGCTAAAAATGTGGATTTGTTTTATGACCGTTCCCAATTCTATAAAAGGCCGTATTGGACCCCAGAAAACCCAATAAATGATTATGCAAAAATGATGTCTGCAGCGGGTGGTTCAGTAGCGTTTAATGTTTGGAGGAAATCCTCATTTGTACGATTAAATAATATCAGTTTAGCGTATACTTTGCCTAAAGCGATGATGAACAAAATCAAATTTGATAGTATGAAACTATATGTGAATATGTCAAATGCAGCAGTATTTACTCCATGGGAATATTTCGATCCTGAATCGAGGGCAAATACAGATACCAACAATGCATTTTATCAAAATTTAATGCCTCGTACCTCTACATTAGGCTTAAACATCACATTCTAAACTTAGATTCTATGAAAAATATATTTAAAAATAAAAAAATAACTATTGCCACTACGGCACTCTTACTAGCAGTAAGTACGAGTTGTAAGGAAACTTGGCTTGACCCTAAACCCTTATCTTTTTTTACCCCTGAAAACACATTTGTAAACGAAGCGGGTTTCAAATCGGCACTTGCATCTTGTGCGGCCAATTTAAAAGGAGAATGGTATGAGGATGGTTCCCCAATTATTACCGAGTTGCTTTTTTCAGAAATGGCAGTGGAAGGCACAACTGATAAATTTGGACCTGCTGTAGATTTGAATGTGTTAATAACACCAGACGCAAATTTAAATAGTGGAGACTTTAATAGAATAGGCTGGTACTGGGAAAGGCATTGGATAGGAATTCGTTTAGCAAATACCATCATTGAACGCCTTCCGGCCATTACAACCATTAAAGAAGATGTAAAAAATACACTTTTGGGCAAAGCTTATTTTTATCGTTCCTACCATTATTATCGTTTGGTTCATCAATTTGGGGATGTGCCAACTACATTTAAAGAGATAACAAGTCCAAAGCTTGATTTTCAAACGGTAAAAAGAGAGGCAATCCTAACAAAAATAAAAGCAGATTTGGAATTAGCTTTCAAGAGCACTTCATTTGTTGGGGATAAAGGAGATGTGAATAAAGGGTCCATTGGCCATTTACTTACAAAAGTTAACTTGTCTTTAGGTCTATATGATGAAGCAATTGCTATTGCTGACCAAGTAATTAACAGCGGTACGTATAAATTAGTAACAGGAAGATTTGGAGTTGATGCAGGTAATGCTACAAAAAATGTTACTTGGGACTTACATCGGCCAGCCAATAAATTTGTTGCGGCTAATACCGAAGTTTTGTTTTCTGTTACCGACCGATTTGGTTTGACAAGTGCTCTTGCAAATGGCACAACAACCATGCGACAAGCTGTACCGTTTTATTCAAATAGCGTTATTTTGACGCCAGACGGAAGACCTGGCATGGTGCCGGGTCAGGTGGAGTTTGATTTAGGAACTAAATTTGGCCGAGGAATTGGTAGGTGTCGTCCAACGTATTATTCACAATATGGCGTATGGGATGATGAAAAGGATTTTCGTCATGATGTAAAATCTGGGAATTGGATGCGAATGGAAGATTTAGTGTATAACAATAATGCTATCAAAGGGACTTCTCCTTTTTATGGCAAGCCACTCCAATTAAGAGACGCTACAGGAAAATTATTAATTAGCAACGGTGATACCATAAGAAATTGGTACAATTGGCCTCATTATAAGTTGTATATAGAAGACCAAATCAGAATACCATGGCAAGGAGGAAATTCGGATTGGTATGTTTACCGTTTGGCAGAAACCTATCTATTGAGAGCAGAGGCACATTGGTTTAAAGGCAATAATGCATTGGCAATTGCTGATTTAAATGCGGTTAGAGTTAGAGCCGGTTGTAGCCCTTATCCAGCTAGCAAAATCATAGATATTGGTACCATATTGGATGAGCGAGGAAGAGAATTATATTATGAAGAGCCTCGTAAGACAGAATTAACCCGAATTGCTTTTCAAATGGCCAAAGGAACTAAATCCTATAATGGCAAAACATACGCTGCAGCAAATTTTTCAGCCAATAATTTCTTTTATGACAGAGTTATTGAAAAGAGTAATTTCTATAACAAGATTAAAAATATTAGAGGGGATAGCTATACCATGAGCCCATACCATGTTTTATGGCC
>DAIQBE010000336.1:0-4524 GCA_036781325.1 Leadbetterella sp.
AAACCTTCATCCAATTGCTGTTTCGAAACTAAGGAATATTCTGCAATTCCATGTAAAGCAAACTCCATTAAAAATAGTTTTTCGCTTTCTTTTGCTTTAGGAAATACATTTAAAATTAGATCTTGAAGGCCATCTATTGCTAAAAGTTTACTCTTGTAGAGTTTTTGTTTCTCTGTATGTAATAAATCTATGGTATTACTATTTGCAAACCAATCTATAATTCTTTTATAATGATTAATCCCAATTTTCTTTTTCTTCTCTTTTTCAGGATTTGGAAAATACAAACCAAACTCTTCTCTAATAGCTTTTCCAATTAGATTTTGGGCAACAAAAACAGGTCCTTCTAATTCCCCTTCATAAACTAATTCTATTTTTCCATTTATGGCAGAAATTGCACCATAAAGGTCTGATATTCTTGCTGTGGAGTCTTTTTCATTATTCTTTAAAGCCCTTAATTCTACAGAACTTAGTAAATTTTCATATGCTGAAATTGTCATTCTAGCTGAAACTCCAGATTTAGCATCCACAAACTCACTTTTTCTTGCTTGAATGGCTATTTGTTCTATTAAATTTTTTAATATTTCATTTACAAGAATTGACTTTTGACCACTTTTGACTGAAGCCTCCTGTTGCGTTATTTTTTTTCCAGTTTCCAAATCTTTTGGATAGTGAGTTACAATCTGAGAATCAATTCTATCCTTTAAAGGCGTAACTATACTTCCTCTATTGGTATAATCTTCTGGATTTGCAGTAAATACAAATTGAATGTCCAGCGGTAGTCTTAATTTAAATCCTCTTATTTGAATATCTCCTTCTTGAAGTATGTTAAAAAGTGCTACTTGAATTCGCGCTTGCAAGTCAGGTAATTCATTGATAACAAAAATACAACGATTAGATCGGGGTATTAGTCCAAAATGAATTACTCTTTCATCGGAATAAGAAAGTTTTTGTGAGGCCGCCTTTATTGGATCAACATCTCCAATTAAATCTGCAACAGAAACATCAGGGGTGGCCAGTTTTTCATTATAGCGCTCCGACTTATGAAGCCAAGAAACAGGTGTTGAATCGCCCATTTTCTCTATCAAATCTAAACTATATTTTGATAATGGTTTAAGAGGGTCATCATTGAGTTCGCTACCTTCCACAACGGGAATATATTCATCCAAAAGATTAATCATCAATCGGGCTATTCTGGTTTTAGCCTGCCCTCTTAATCCTAATAAGTTAATATGGTGCATGGATAAAATTGCCTTTTGAAGCTCGGGAATTACGGTGTTTTCATATCCCCAAATTCCCTCAAACACATTTATACCATTCTCCAAACTATAAATTAAGTTTTCTCTTAATTCTAATTTTATAGACTTTGGGATATAGCTGGATGATTTTAATTTTCCTAGATTACTAATTTTTAAAAGACTTTTGTCAAATTGAGGCATGAAAAGATTCTGTTTTTTAAATTTCTAACGCTTATTTATAGCAAATGGTTTAAAGAATACCTTTAGTTTTAGAATTTATGTTAGTAGAAAACAAATTATTCTGAAATACAATGTAGTATTGGCATTGCTACAGGTTTTTCACCTTTTATAATTTAAAGAAGATATTATAATTTTTGAGATTTATTGTTCCAGCCACAAAATTTGATTCGCTACAAGCAATTACTAAAGATTTATCCATCATATTTATAAAATTTAACAATGATTATGATAATTTTGCAAAAAAAATAGATTTTTGAGAGTAATAGTTATCTCTTTGTTGGTATTAATTTTCTTTAAAGAAGGACTAGCTATTCCTTCTGGACCCAACAATGCCTATACAATTATTTATGATTTAAAATATGATTGGTTAGAGTATAATAAAGATTTAAAAGTTTATATTCCACATATCAAGGAAAACAATTCTAATAAAATAATTTATTCATTACGAATTAATTTCAATGATTACCCAGGTTGTTATTTACTATTAAAATCGCAAAATAGTAACGATTACTTGTTTTTTGGGAGTAAAATGAAACAAGTTTTACCGAAAGATGAATGGGTTAAATTTAGCTATAAAGATTTATCCAAAGTGAACAATAATGCTGCTTTCATTTTGAGTATTTATGGAGATAAAAATCCTGAAAATCATTCTGTTTTTTTTGGCTTTCCATTTTCAAAAGCTTCAAACATACGAAAAATAAAAGCAAATAATTTCTTAGATTTCTCTCCCAGGTCTTTTTCATCCATTCAAAGCAGTTTAGTTGTATTTTTTCTCTTTTGCTTAATAATGATGAGTTTTTTGACTAGTAACTTCAGCAAAGCATATAAAAAATTCTATAGTATAAATGATATGATGTCATTTAAAATTAAAGAAACATCATTTTTGGTAAATAAACCTATGGATAGACCAAATATGATGATTGTAATACTTCTAAGTATGTTTTCAAGTTTTGTCTTTATATTATGTCAATCCAAAGGTTTTGACATACTTTCAAATAATTTTATTTTTCAAAATGGAGATTCTTTTGGAGTTCTAACGAGTAATTTTTTCAAACTAACCATTATAATCTTTGTTTTATACATTGCAAAATATTTCTTGATAAACACAATAGGATCTTTGTTTAATATTGAAAAAATAGTTGATATTCATTATTTCAAACTAATTCAAATTTCTTTAGTATTTTTTACTATTGTTTTGGTGATTTTATTGATAAGTTACAATGCTTATTTTGGAAATGTCTCTAATTTTAAAAACTTGTTTACTGTCATATTATTATTTTTTTATTCAATTAGGGCATTAATTATCTATTTTTCTATAAATCAAACGGGAAATATCAAAACTCTTTACTTAATTTCTTATCTTTGCATCGTCGAAATCCTACCAATATTAATTGGTACTAGACTTATAATTTAATTCATAAAATAAATATTTGTTTTTTTTGAAAAAATGGTCAATGTTAATTCAAAAAAACTTTTAGAACTTTATAAAAAAATTCTGCATGAGTGATATGACAGACAAACAAACAGACAGACTAAAAAAGGTTGAAAGCATATTAATTACTTTAGAGAATCCAGGCGAAAAGTCATTGACTTATAATGATCTTTCTAAAGTTAATAACATTAGAGTTGATTTTAGAAATTTTATTGACGTAAAAAAAATTGATCATAGAGAATTTCGCAAACAAAAAATTGATTTATTAGCTCATACGGCTGTAGTTTTTACAAGCAGGCACGCAGTTGATAATTATTTCAAAATGGCGGAAGAAATGCGAATAGAAATTCCAATTGAAATGAAATATTTTTGCGTCACAGAACAAACCGCCAATTATCTTCAAAAATATATAACAGTTAGAAAAAGAAAGATTTTTGCTGGTAACAAAACTGCCGCAGATTTGGAACCTTTCTTTATCAAACATAGAAACGAAAAATATATCTTTCCATGTTCAAATATTCGTAATAATTCAGTTCCTGATATTATGCAAAAACATGGAATTAGTTTGACTGAGGCTATTATTTATGAAACAGTACCTGCAGATTTGTCAGACTTGACCGAAGTATTTTACGATATAATTTGTTTTTTTAGTCCTTCTGGAGTACATTCATTGGTTCATAATTTCCCAGAATGGAAACAAAAAAATACTCGATTAGCGGCTTTTGGATCTACTACTGCGAAAGCAATAAGAGATTTAGGCTTAATATTGGATATTGAAGCACCATTACCTAATGCTCCTTCAATGGTAGGGGCACTAGAATTGTATATTAAAAAAGCCAACAATTTATAGTATTTCTTGATTATAGTTATAATATTTTCCTTATAATTGATGTTATTTGAATAGGAAAATAAAAATGTGTTCCTGATAAAATAAAAAATGATTAAAAAATGTATACTTGTACTGTTTTTTGCTGTTAATTTTTTTAAAATTAACGGTCAAAATAGTATGCAGTTTACTAATTATGTTTTTAATAGCTTCTATTTAAATCCTGGCGCAGCTGGCATGTTAAATAAAACAGTAGTTCAGGCAAATGTTAGATCTCAATACACGTCTTATTCAGGATCTTTCGATAATGGAGGTAGTGTAATTAATAATGTTTTTTCTGCAGATATGCCCCTCAGTAAAATATCGGGTGGTTTAGGAATATATTTTAGTTCAAGTAATACCTCTAAAGTTCAAAACAGTCAAGAAATTCACATCTCTTACTCTTATCATAAAAAAATAAATAATAATGTTTTAGGACTTGGAATTTCTGGAGGTTTAAATAATCAAAAGTATTTTGGTGAAAATTATCGACCTAGAGATGAGAATGACCCTCTAATTCCAAATTCAAACTTAAACGTTTCTTCTCCAGATTTAAATATTGGTGCTTTTCTGTTTAATCCCAATTATCAATTAGGATTTTCAATAAGAAATATTTTAGAACCAAAGTATAAATTCAATAATGTCACATCTTCTCCGGTTGAAAAACGAAAATATATTCTGAGTGGAAAAATTGATTTTGGAGTTAGTTATACATTAGATTTAAGTCCAATGTTTATCATAAAAAGTGATTT
>DAIQBE010000337.1:0-4517 GCA_036781325.1 Leadbetterella sp.
CCTATAGCTCTTAAGCCAGCCTCATACATTTTATCAACACAATCTAAACTGTAAAATGAATCAGCTCCCTCTAAACTTAAAATATACCCAATCGGAGTTTTAATTTCAAGATTGTTATTCCATTTTTCTAAATGGTTTTCTAAAGATTTTAAATCATTAATCTGTTTTAGCTCCCCAATTTTTTCCATTGCCATATACCAAGCTAATTGTCCTTGAGTTTGAGCCCAAGCTTGATAGGACGAATGCCATCCGGGCAATTCATTTTTCAAGTGAACATAGCGAGCTATTAAAGTAGCT
The DNA here is from genome assembly GCA_036781325.1 of Leadbetterella sp. Taxonomy (GTDB): domain Bacteria; phylum Bacteroidota; class Bacteroidia; order Cytophagales; family Spirosomataceae; genus Leadbetterella. The sequence continues at coordinate 298 of DAIQBE010000337.1, forward strand.
ACACAAATTCCAATATCTCCTTTTCGCATCTCTTCAAAAGAAATAACATTGTTGCCTCTATCTGGTTTGTCGAAAAGTTTAGATTCTCTTCCTCTTATTTCCTGAATTGTTCGAGTATAATCCCGATTCCAATCCATAGCATTCATAGAAAGATCTAAATGTGCATCAAATATTAACATATCTTTAAATTAAAAACTTCTCATTCCATTTAAATAGGCGGTTCCACCCAAAGCCCTCATTTGTCTTACTATTTTTGGCACTCGTCTGCTAACATATGGCCCAGGCTTGGTTACTGACCATTTTCTTGGACTTGGCAAAATTGCTGCGAGCTTGGCGGCTTCTGTGCGAGTAAGAGTTTTTGAAGATTTGCCAAAATATTTTTGTGCTGCTGCTTCAGCACCAAAAACATTATGACCCATTTCAGCTACATTTACATAAACTTCCAGAATCCGTTGTTTTCCCCAAATAATTTCAATTAATAGAGTAAAATAAGCTTCAAGTCCTTTTCTAATATAACTCCGACCTTGCCAAAGAAATACGTTTTTGGCTACTTGTTGAGAAATAGTACTTGCACCTCTAACTTTCTTACCTTTTAAATTATGGCTAAATGCATTTTTCATAGATTTAATATCAAAACCAATGTGTTCTGGAAATAACTGATCTTCGGCTGCTACTACCGCCAAATGCATTTCTCTTGAAACATTGGAATAAGATTTCCATGAATAATATATTTCTGAATTTTCTCCATTAGAAATAGCATCGAGCTTTTGATCCAACATGGTAATGGTAAAAGGAATGGGTACAAACTTAAATACTACTACGCTTGCAATTGATAAAAAGAGAAAATAGTAAATTGCCTTAAAAACTAAGTTCTTTATTTTCTGAAAAAAAGGCGGCTTTTTTTGTATTTTTGAGGGAGTTTTTCGAAAAGTATTGCCTTTGGCCATATTTAAAATTAGAATTTTACAAATGTATGAAAATAGATTTATCTGATAAAAAAATAATTGTGACTGGGGCTTCCAGCGGGATCGGAGAAGCCATTGCAAAATCACTTCTTGACTCCGGAGCAACTTTAGCGGCGCATTATAATTCCAATAAAAAAAATGCCGAAAAACTAATAAAAGGATCGAAATACTCGAAGATTTACAAGGCCAATTTAGCAATTCCTGAAGAAATTTATACTTTTTTTAATAAGGTAATAAATGATTTTGGAAAAATAGATATGATAGTTCACAATGCGGGTATTTTTGAGAGCCATGAAACGTCACTTTCCTCTGAAGATTGGCTATCAGTTTGGAATAAAAGTATAGGTATTAATCTAAATGCGGTTGGAATATTAACTCAAATGGGCATTGAGCATTTCAAAAAAAATGGGGGTGGTACTATGGTGTATATCTCTTCAAGAGCCGCTTTTAGAGGAGAAACAGAAGAGTATTTAGCCTATGCGGCTTCAAAAGGTGGGGTTGTATCACTAGGCAGAACAGTGGCACGATCTTTCGGAAAATATAATATTAAATCATTTATAATTGCTCCAGGATTTACAGAAACCCCAATGGCAGAAAATTTTATTTCTTCTGCGGGTAGAGAGAATATCGTTTCTGAAAATGCTTTGGCTCAATTAACGCAGCCCAATGATATTTCTCCTATAATAGTTTTAATGGCAGCAGGTTTAATGAATCATGCCACTGGAAGCACGATTGATTTTAATGCCGGAAGTTATATTCATTAAGAAAAAAACTCAATATTTATCATAACTTTTGCCACTTTTCCTACTATTTTAAAAATTCCTCAGAAGTAATTACTTCTAATAATGGATGGGCTCTTAAAATATCTTGAAGTGATTTTACATGTGCTGCACCAATGAGTATTAGCACTTTTTTATCATAAGGATTGAGTTGATGAAGGACATTCTGAACGATTTTGACATTTCGATAATATTCCCTTGTTGTAAGTTCTGCACCTATACCATTCGGGTCTTGGTCGAGCCATAAAGTAACATTTAAAAAATGAATAATGTCTAAATTTTCAGGCTTATTCATTTCAAATAAATTCTTCTTTAAACTTAAAGATTTCCAGTCTTCATTTTTTAGTAAATAGCTATTGAGAAAACTTTTAGCAAGTGGATTTTGATCTAAAAAAAACAAGATTTCAGGTTTCCTTTTCTGAATTTCATGGTCATATAAAGTATAAAGACTATCTAACTTTGTTTTGGCATTATTCAATCCGATGGAATAAGCTACCGGATGAAAATAATTTACACATAAAACACCATGCGGATTTTTTAATTTGTCAGCTAGTTTAATTCCAATTTGGAAAATCTCATTCAGTTCCACGCTTGGATCCTTAGGCATTTTCCCATTTTTAAAATCCAAATAAATAGCATCCCAAAATTTTTGTGCGTCAGGCGTGTTTTCAACAAATATTTTATCTGGATTAAACTTCGCTAATTGATTAACAACCTCATCTATTTCCTTCTGTTTTTTTTTAGTAAGTAAATTTGAATTATTCGTTTGAAACAAATCGTTGGACTCACCAAAATGGAAAGTTCCTAATACCGCAACTTTAATTCGGTTGTTTTGCTGGGCAAAAACGGTATAAGAAGAGAATAAAAAAAATAGAATTAAATTTTTCAAAACTTTTAATTTAATACCTATAAAACAAAAAAGCTGCCGAATGCAGCTTTTTTGAATAAAATATAATAATTATCCTACTGATCCTTCTAAAGAAATTTCTAATAATTTTTGGGCTTCTACTGCAAATTCCATGGGAAGTTGATTTAGCACCTCTTTTGCATAGCCATTTACAATTAATGCCACAGCAGCTTCTGAACTTATGCCCCTTTGATTACAATAAAACAATTGATCTTCTCCTATTTTTGAAGTAGTGGCCTCATGTTCTACAGAAGCGGAAGAATTATGACATTCGATATATGGAAACGTATGGGCACCACACCTATCGCCTAACAGCATGGAGTCGCACTGCGAAAAGTTTCTAGCATTTTCAGCTCTTTTGGAAATTTCAACAAGTCCCCTGTACGAATTTTGGCTTTTTCCTGCAGAAATACCTTTGGAAACAATACGACTTTTTGTATTTTTCCCTAAATGAATCATTTTTGTTCCTGTATCTGCTTGCTGATAATTATTAGTAACAGCAACAGAGTAAAACTCTCCTATAGAATTATCTCCCTTTAAAACAACGGAAGGATACTTCCAAGTAATTGCTGAGCCAGTTTCTACTTGGGTCCAAGAAATTTTTGAGTTATTACCAAAGCATAACCCTCTTTTGGTCACGAAATTATAAACCCCACCTTTACCATCTTTATCACCTGGATACCAATTTTGCACTGTAGAATATTTTACTTCTGCACTTTCGTGGGTAAAAATTTCTACAACAGCTGCATGTAATTGATTCTCGTCACGACTAGGGGCTGTACAACCTTCTAAATAGCTAACATAAGAACCTTCGTCTGCAATAATTAAAGTTCTTTCAAATTGCCCCGTACCAGCGGCATTAATTCTAAAATATGTTGATAATTCCATAGGACAGCGAGTGCCTTTAGGAATATAACAAAACGAACCATCAGAAAATACAGCAGCATTTAAGGCGGCATAAAAATTATCTTTAACAGGTACCACAGAACCTAAATACTTCTTAATCAACTCTGGATGATTTTGAATTGCCTCTGATATAGAACAAAAAATAATACCTAATTCTCCTAATTTTTCTCTAAATGTTGTAGCTATAGATACTGAATCTATTACCGCATCTACAGCAACGCCTGAAAGACGTTCTTGTTCTTTTAAGGAAATACCTAATCTTTCGAAAGTTTTTCTTAACTCCGGGTCAATTTCGTCTAAACTACCAATTGTAATTTTTTGTTTTGGAGCAGAATAATATTTGATTGCCTGAAAATCAGGCTTTACATATTGAACATTTGGCCAAGTGGGCTCACTTAGCTTTTGCCATTCTTTAAATGCACTTAGCCTCCAATCCAACATCCATTCAGGTTCATTTTTTTTTGCTGAAATAAACCCAACAGTGCTTTCATCTAGCCCAGCAGGAGCTTCATCGGCTTCAATATCTGTATAAAATCCGTACTTATAGTCGGCGGAGGTTAATTCTTCAAGTAATTCTAAATCTTTGCTCATTTTAAATCTCTTTTAATAGAGTCTAAATTTTTAACAACTTTAAATCAAAATATGTTCGTTGATATTGATTAA
>DAIQBE010000338.1:0-4513 GCA_036781325.1 Leadbetterella sp.
CCAAATACAGGATATATCAAAGCAGCAAAGATTTTGAACGTTTCATCCGCGTATTTTAAAGGAGATCAGAATAATAAAATGCTAACAAGAGTTTACGGAATAACTTTTCCGAAAGCAAAAGAGTTAGAGGAATATTTAACCCTTTTAGAAGAGGCCAAGCGAAGAGACCATCGAAAACTAGGACAAGAATTAGATATTTTCACATTTTCTGATAAAGTAGGGAAAGGATTGCCGCTTTGGCTACCAAAAGGAGCAATGCTTCGTGAACGATTAGAAAATTTCTTAAAAAAAGCTCAGTTGCGATCTGGTTATCTTCCAGTAGTGACTCCACATATTGGAAGTAAAGAATTGTATGTTACATCTGGGCACTGGGAAAAATACGGAGAAGATTCTTTTCAACCAATTAAAACTCCAGAGGTAGGGGAGGAGTTTATGTTAAAACCTATGAATTGCCCTCATCATTGTGAAATCTTCAAGGCTCGACCTCGTAGTTATAGAGATTTACCTTTGCGTTTAGCTGAGTTTGGTACTGTGTATAGATATGAACAAAGTGGGGAATTGCATGGCCTAACAAGAGTAAGAGGCTTTACTCAAGATGATGCACATATATTTTGTGCCAATGATCAAGTAGAAGATGAATTTAAAAAGGTGATAGATTTGGTTTTATATGTTTTTACCTCTTTAGGATTTGATAATTTTAGTGCTCAAATTTCTTTGAGAAGCAAGGAGAATAGGACAAAATATATAGGTGCAGATGAAGATTGGAATAAAGCAGAGGCTGCAATTATAAATGCTGCAAAAGAAAAAGGTTTAAATACCGTGGTAGAATATGGAGAGGCGGCTTTTTATGGACCAAAGTTAGATTTTATGGTAAAAGATGCATTGGGGAGAAAATGGCAATTAGGCACCATACAAGTAGATTATCAGCTTCCAAATAGGTTTAGTTTAGAATATACAGGTGCTGATAATCAAAAACATAGACCCGTAATGATTCATAGAGCACCGTTTGGCTCTTTAGAAAGATTCATAGCCATTTTAATTGAAAACACCGCCGGAAATTTTCCATTTTGGCTATCGCCTGAGCAAATTGCAATTCTACCAATATCTGAAAGGTTTGAAGATTACGCAAATGAAATATTTTTAATTCTACAAGAAGCCGACATACGGGGATATGTGGATCATAGGTCTGAGAAAATTGGCAGAAAAATTAGAGATGCCGAAGTAAATAAAGTGCCTTTAATGCTAATTATCGGAGAAAAAGAGCAAGAAGAGAGAAAGATATCCCTAAGAAAAAAAGGTGAGGGGGACTTAGGCTCGTTTAGTATTGAAGAATTTATAGCATTTACAAAAGAAGAAATAAATAAAAATATACCTAAATTTGGTAATAATTGAAAAGTAAATAATAAATTTGATAAAATTTCGGACAGTCATGGTCTGAGAAAAACACTTTTAAATTTTTTTAATGGCAAAAAATATGCGAAAGCCGTATCGTCCACCGGTAAGAAAAGAAGACGAACACAGAATTAATGAAAAGATTAGAGGGGTAGCTGAAGTAAGGTTAGTTGGTGAGAACATTGAACAAGGGGTTTATACATTTGTACAGGCGGTACAATTGGCCCAAGAACAAAATCTTGATTTAGTTGAGATTGTACCTAACTCCTCGCCACCTGTTTGTAGAGTAGTAGATTATTCAAAATTCAAGTATGAGTTAAAGAAAAAACAAAAAGAACTAAAAGCCAAACAAACTAAAACCGTTTTAAAAGAAATCAGGTTTGGACCTCAAACAGACGATCACGATTTTGATTTTAAACTTAAACACGCAGAAAACTTTTTGAAAGAAAATTCAAAAGTAAAAGCCTATGTACAGTTTATTGGTCGTCAAATTGTATTTAAAAATCAGGGTTTTGAATTATTAGAAAGGTTTGTAAAAGCTCTTGAAGATTTAGGTAAGCCTGAGGCACCACCAAAGTTGGAAGGAAAGAGGTTAATAGTTATGTTAGCTCCAAAACCAAAAAAATAAAGAAAGTCGACTCAAAAGAGTCGACTTTTTTAGTTTTAAAAATGTTGACGTTCTTTTTAATTTGATTACTATCTTATTGAATTTATGATTCTAAACATTTTTAGAACAATTAACAATTTATTTTAATGGTTAATAATAGAAAGTAACAGAGTCGATTTTATTTAGAATGTCTTTAATTAATTTTTTTTTTAATATTCCCATGAATTTTATTCCCGCTTTATATTTACAGTTTGAGAAGAAAATGTAGATTCAAAAATTTTGTCCGCATTATTTGTTTCAAACCCTTCCCGTCGGTGAATTCTTTTTATTGATTTTTGAGGTATTTTTTGAAATTCTGGCAATACTCTTCTTTCTGCAAACTCTACATAACTTCCGGCTATTTGATGTACATCTCCATTGGCAAACGGGGCATATATCATTTCCGCCACTGTGCTACTTTGCAATAAGCCACTATCTGGGCTAACTTTTACTTTTCCTCCAGCAGTGTTTAGAATTATGCCTTGGTCTTCAAGAAAATGATTAAAACTATAAATATCATTATAGCCATCGGGTAAATCGTGAACGCTTATAGTGTAGTGATTTAAATAATATCGATTATAAATTACCCAAGCAGCATATTCACTTTCCATCTGTAATTTTTCATAATGTTTCCAAGTGGGTGTTGTCCATAGAGGTCTGTGTAAAAAATCAACAATAGCGTTACCATCATTTAGATTTAAGCTATCAACAGGGTCAGATTTTAAATCGTCGGTATATATTTTGATAATATTTTGTACTGGTTTTGATAAATCATCGACTCTTAATTCACTTAAAAATATTCTTGGATATTTTTCAGATGGTGGAGCATACCAAAAAGCATTTAGTTTTTTTCCTTCAAAATAAAAATAGTCTTTTTTTGAATATCCAAGGTGTAAAAATATTTTTTCAAAAGAACCTATTCCTAGGTTCTTTACTCCTAAGGTTCTAAAAGCAATATGATCGTTATCTATATCAGAAATGCTTTTAATAATTCCTTTGTTTAACATCGCATCTGTAATTCGTTTCACATCGGGCACTCTTTCCGAGTATTTGCTCATGAGGCCATTCAAAACTATATCAAGTGTTGTCATACTATTTTGGTATCAAGTGGGTGATCTTGAAAGTAAAGTTCAATTATAAAATAATGATCCGTTTGTTGTAGCTAAAAATTTTTCAAATGGAATTTCTTCTTGCTTTAAAAAACCTTTTGTTGGCAATACTTTTTCTGCAACTAATTCTATTGTTGCAGCCAAAGAAGCGGCCGTTGTCCATGAAATTGCTCTCCATTTTTGGCCATCAATAATTAAAGGATGAAAAGCCCTATAATATTCTTCTCGGTTTATTTTATCGTTTTTCCAGCCTTCCACAACTGCATAAACATAAACTACGTCTTCTTGTACGGGAGGTTTGGCATTCGTTAATATCTCTTCCAATTGTGCTCGTTTGTCCTTCATGATTAATTCATAAAGCAAGAATTTCATTAATTCTGCATGTCCTGGATACCGCATGGTTTTGTAGTTTAAAGTATCTACTTTCCCTTTATAAGTTTCGCACATGGTTCCCAAACCACCAGAAGTACTAAATGCTTCAAACTCTTCTCCACCAATATATATTTTTTCTAAACCATCCAATGCTGGAACCATTTTCTTCTTTCCATTATGAATGACTTCACAATCATTAATATATTCGTTAATAACACCCGCTGGTGACCATGTGAAAGAATATCCTAATAAACCATTTGGAAATTGAGGTAATGCGCCTACTCTAAGTTCTATATCTCTTAATTTATCAAATCTTTTACACAGGTCAGCTCCAATTATACCTATTAAACCCGGAGCTAATCCACATTGTGGGGCTAATACCGAATTTGCAGTATCTGCCATAGATCTAATGGCTCTAGTTGTGGGAACATCTTCTGTTAAATCAAAATAATGAAGGCCATTTCTATGGGCAATTTTTGCAATTTCTAAATTAAGATGAAAAGGCATACAAGAAACCACAGCTTCAAAGTTAATTAGTGTTCTTTCTAAGAATGCAATATCTGAACAGTCACCTTGCATAAGAGGGAAAGCTAGTGGAATGTCATAATGAGCTTTATTTTTGTCTAAGCCTGTTACCTTAAATCTTTTGTTTAACAATATGCCAACCAGGGAACCTACTTTACCCATACCTATTACCAAAACGGAAGAACCATTTGTAAAGTTTTTCATAGTTTTTTTAATTTAAGTAAGTAAAACATTAGTTGAAAATAGTTTCAACTTGAAAGTAAAAATTTATGATAAATCTGGAACAATAGAGTCTGACCTTAGTAAATATGCAAGTCGAGCTGTGTAGTAGTTTAAATCGGTAAACAATTTATTAATTAGTATGGATGAAACTTTTACTAATTGTTGGAATTTAAAAGTTTAAATATGAAAATAGACTAAAATAAATAGAACTTTAGTGATTTTTGAAATTTTAAACAGAAAAACTTTC
>DAIQBE010000339.1:0-4509 GCA_036781325.1 Leadbetterella sp.
TGCTACATTTTGGTTGTTTTGGAGTACAAACCATTGCTCCTAATTCCATCAATGCTTGGTTAAAATCGGCGGGATTTTCTTTGGAAATTAAATTTTTAGCAATTTCAAATAGCGTTTTTTTTGCTCTTTCAGAGTCCACAGGGTCTTTAAATTCAAAAAAACGGGATAACACTCTAATCACATTTCCATCTATTGCTGGTACAACTTCTTCAAATGCAAAAGAGGCTATTGCTGCAGCAGTATAGTTTCCAATTCCTTTAAGCATCCTCAATGAGTTGAAATTATTTGGAAAAACTCCATTTAGCTCATTAGAAATATATTTTGAGGTTAGATGTAGATTTCTTGCTCTAGAATAATAGCCCAAGCCTTGCCAAGTTCTTAAGATTTCGCTTTCATCTGCTGATGCTAAATCTTTAATTGTTGGATATTTTTCAATAAAATTATTATAATATGGAAGTCCTTGCAAGACTCTGGTTTGCTGCAAAATTACCTCAGATAACCAAATAAAGTAGGGGTTTTTTGTTCTTCTCCAAGGTAAATCTCTTCTATTTTTGTGATACCATGAAATTATTTTATTAGCAAACATTTTTTTGTTTCATTTTTTTTTCGTAATGTAAAGGCTGTCTTAACTACTTAATTATGAATAAATTATAAATTTTTTTTTTAAAATTGTTGTGAGAATAAATGCAATTAGTCTATCTTTGCAAACCTAAAACAAAAAGTGCTTTGTTTTTTCTAATTTTGTATTTTTTTTTAACAAATAAATTTTTTTAAAAGTGACTAAAGCAGAGGTTATTTCAATTATTGCCGACAAAACAGGAGTTGACAAAGCAGTTACTTCAATTACAATTGAAGCATTTTTTCAAACTGTTAAAGAAACTCTATCCGGCGGTGATGCTATTTATGTAAGAGGTTTTGGAAGTTTTGTAAACAAAAAAAGAGCGGAGAAAAAAGCTCGTAACATTTCGCAAAAAACTACAGTGACAGTTCCTGCTCACTTTATCCCAAGTTTCAAGCCTTCTAAAGAGTTTGTTGAAGAAGTGAAATCGAACGTAAAATAAGATAATGCTGAACGGGTTTAATAAGAATACACATGTATTGGTAATAATTTTGATTGCCATTGGTTTAGTAGGTTTTTTGGCCTCTAGACCAAAGTTTGTAGTTAAAGGTGTTGATAAATCCGTTCAGCAGAATCAGGCTACTGGTACTTCGAAACAAGATAGTCACAATGTTTCACTTAAAAAGGAGGTCAAAGACCAATTGATGGTTTTGCAGAACCAAATTGCAAATGCAAAAGAGGAGGCTCAAAAAATTGAAATTTACAGACAAATTTCCACTTTGTTTCTAAAAGAGTCTATTTTTGATAGTGCTGGGTTTTATTTGGAAAAAATTGCATTGAAGGAACCTAATTTAGTAAATTGGTCAAATGCCGGTGATGCCTATTTTCAAGCTTATAATTTAGCTTTAGATGAAAAAACCACAGCACTCACTTTAGAAAAAACAAGATTTTTTTATAATAAGGTTTTAGAAAAACAAAGTGAAAATCTTCATGCAAAAACTAATTTGGCAATGACTTTCGTAAGAACAGATTCGCCAATGAAAACTATTGCCATGTTGCGTGAGGTTTTAGACCAAGATCCCAACTATGTTCCAGCTATTATGAGTTTAGGCGGTCTTTCAATGCAATCTAATCAGTATGAAAAAGCTATGGCTAGATTTCAAAACGTGCTCAAAATAGATCCACGGAATTTGAATGCAAAAATTGGTCTTGCCTACAGTTTTATTGAATTAAATAAAAAGGAAGAGGCTAAAGTACTTTTAAAACAAGTACTAGTCGAAAATATTGATGAAGTTATGAAAGATGAAATTACAAAAACTTTGAATAGTATAAAGTAATTGCTATCTTTGCGGTTCGGAAAAAATAGGTCATTTATATAGGCCTTTGTTATATTTTTATTTTGAAATTATTTTTTGATTAATTATTAAAGCTATGCCTTGCGGAAAGAAAAGAAAAAGACATAAGATGGCTACTCATAAGAGAAAGAAACGTCTTAGAAAAAATCGTCATAAGAAGAAATAATTTTCTTTCTTAATATTTAGAAGTAAGTAGAAATTTATTTTCTACTTACTTTTTTATAAATCATTAGGCCTGAATGGACTAGGCAAACTGGAAATAAACTTTTGAATTTTCAAAATTTATTTTTTTATTCTCATATTTTTTACCCTCCAATTCTTTCTCAAATTTGAGCAACGAATTATATATTTCCGCCACACCTAAAGGTGATAGAATAGCTTTGTTACAAAACAAAAGGCTAATAGAATATCATTTTGACGAAACAGAACACCAATTTTCTGTTGGAGACATATATTTTGGTACAGTAAAAAAAGTTGTATCAGGATTAAATGCTGCATTTATCGATATTGGATATGAAAAAGATGCTTTTTTGCACTATCATGATCTAAGCCCAAATATCAACTCCTTAAATAAATTTACAAAAGAAGTTGTAGCAAAGAGACCTATTAACCTAAAGTTAAAAAACTTTGGGATGGAACCTCAAATTGACAAATTGGGTAAAATAGTTGATGTTTTAGTAAAAAACCAACCTGTTTTAGTACAAGTTGTAAAAGAACCTATTTCTTCAAAGGGTCCTCGACTTTCTTGTGATATTTCTATTGCTGGCAGATATATAGTCTTAGTTCCATTCAGTAATTCTGTCAATATTTCAAAAAAGATTACGAGTAAGCAAGAACGTTCCCGCTTACACAAGTTGTTGTCATCTGTAAAGCCTGAAAATTTTGGAGTTATAGTACGAACAGTAGCTGAAGGAAAAGAAGTATTGGAGTTGCAAAAAGATTTAGAAAATTGCATTGAGAAATGGGAGAATGGCATGCAAATTTTAAAAAATGCCAAACCTCGAGATCGGATAGTTTCTGAAATGGACAGAGCTGCTTCTATTTTAAGAGACATGCTTAACGATGATTTTGACTCTATCGTAGTAGATACAAAAGAGACCTTTGATAGTATAAAATCTCTATTGCAAAATATAGCACCTCAAAAGGAAAAGATATTAAAACTACATACCGGTAAGAATAAGTCTTTTGAGCTCTATGGCATTGAAAAGCAAATAAAATCACTATTTGGCCGTTCAGTTAGTCTTCCTAGTGGAGGATATCTAATAATTGAACATACAGAAGCTCTTCATGTAATTGATGTAAATAGTGGAAATAAATCAACTTCCGAATCAGATCAGGAAGGTACAGCACTTAGCGTAAATAAGGAAGCAGCTATAGAGATTGCCAGGCAATTGCGTTTAAGAGACATGGGAGGAATTGTTGTGATTGACTTCATTGATATGAAGAAAGTTGATAACAAACGTGATGTCCATGAAGTATTGAAAGAAGAAATGAAAACAGATAGGTCAAAATATACTATTTTACCTATTTCTAAATTTGGTTTATCACAAATAACCCGCCAAAGGGTAAGACCTGAAATGAGTATAGTTACTCGTGAAACTTGTCCTGCATGCGGTGGCTCGGGAACCATCCAAGCTAGTATTGCCATTACAGATTTAATCGAAAACAATATAGAATACTTATTGACCAAGCAAAACGAAGGTAATATAAGTATTATTCTCCATCCTTTTATTCACGCTTATTATAGACAGGGAATAATTTCAAAACAAATGAAATGGTTCTTTAAATATAGAAAATGGGTAAATTTAATTAAAGATTCTTCTTTGGGAATGGTTGATTATCATTTTCTAGACTCCAATGGTGATGAAATTGAACTGAATAACTAATAATTCCGGAGTCAGAAATAAATTTATTCATCCAATCCAATTTGTCATCTCAAATTTATTCATTAGAATTTTCAAAATTCTCACTTTTAGTAAGGTAATAAATTAAAGAAGCAAAAAGTGTGAAAGAAATTAAAAGAATTGGCAAAGGTATGATGTCCAATTTCTCTACATCAGGACTTACCTTTTTTAAATGAACCAAATGAATCAGGATTAAGGCTAAGCCATTGTTAAAAATATGGCCTAAAATAGGAACCCATAAGTTTCCGGTCCAAAAATAAAAATATCCAAACATTGCACCTAATAACATCCTCGGGAAAAAACCATAAAATTGAAGATGAATGGCACTGAATATAAATGCTGAAAGCCAAATAGCTAAATGTGGATTTTTAAAAGCAATATAAAATTTTCTTTGAACTATACCTCTAAATACTAATTCTTCGCCTACACCTGCAAAAACAGCTATTATTAATAGTGCAGTAAATAATTGAGCATTAGAATTAAATGTAGTGATAAACTTAGTAAGCTCCGCTAAATTATCTTCCATACTTTTCATAAATCGCTCAACTGGCTCTAAAAAATCTGGCAAGTCCATATTTTCGTTTAAGTTTTGAATCCATCCACTAAGAGGAATAAAACAAATTTGAATTAAGAAGATAAAAGTAAGAGTTTTTAGTGGTGGAAATTTTCTCCAGTTGAAATCTTTCATTCT
>DAIQBE010000340.1:0-4507 GCA_036781325.1 Leadbetterella sp.
ATTGATAACCAAGGAAGTAGCTTCTCCCATCATATTTACATTTCGAAAGACAAAACAATATTAACCCTTGCAAATTCTGGCTATGATTTTTCTAATGGACACGCAGGAATACATACGTATAGCGGAAAAGGTAAAGCTTTAATTTTAAATAGCAGTGATGCTAAAATTATAAAAGAAATTGAAATTCCTTTTGCAAGCAATAATGTAATAATTACTGCAGATAACAAAGAAATTTGGACAGCTACCTTCTCTCATTCTGGCAAAGTACTTGTTTATGACTTAAAAAGCGGTGTTTTAATAAATGAAATACCTGTAGGTGCTGATCCCAGTGAAATAATTTTTGCAAAAGAAGGGTCTTTGGCTCTTGTGGCAGCCGGCGAAAGCTCATTTTTGACGGTAATTGACAAATCAGAAAAAAAAATAATAAAAGAAATAAAAATTGATCCACTTCCATCTAATGTTTGGCCGGGTTTTGATGAAAATTCTGTGTTTGTAGAAAATTCCAATAGAAAATCATTAAATATTATAGATCTAAACAAATTATTAGTTGTTGATTTTATTGATTTTCCTTTTACTCCTGGCCATATTGTTTACAATAAACTAAAAAACGAGATTTGGGTATGTGCAAAAAACCTAAATCAAATTGCTATTTATACTAAAAATAAAGAAGCGTGGGAGTTAAAAAATAAGATTTCAACAGAAGAAGACCCGCATCATATTTCTTTTTTCAATAACTACCAATCAGCAATAGTGGTAAATCAGAAGGCAAATTCAGCACAAATTATAGACTGCACAAATTTTAACATTACAAAAAAGTTAATTACTGGTAGTAAACCAAATGGAATAGCTATTTGGGAATAAGTAGACTAAAAAAATTTAAATATGTATAGAGATAAATTGATTCGAAATATATCCAACTACAAAATATTTTCAGAAGAAGATGAAGTAATTAAAAATCGATTTTTAAATTTTATCGCTACTCACAAAAACTGTTTTGAAAGAAGTTTAGAAATTGGACATATTACTGCTTCAGCCTTTATTATCGACAAGAAAAATGAAAAAATATTATTGCTTCATCACAAAAAATTAGATAAGTGGCTACAACCAGGAGGACATTGCGACGGTGAAGAGAATGTTTTGAAAGTTGCAATAAAAGAGGTTTTTGAGGAAACTGGTATAAATATAGCGTACCAAGAGTCCGACATATTTGATTTAGATATTCATACGATTCCACTTCATAAAAATATCCCCAAACACGAGCATTTTGATATTAGGTTTCTATTTGATTTGGATTCAACAATACAAACAGAAATAAATGAAGAGAGTAATCAATTGGCTTGGGTTTCGATGAAAGACCTTGAAAATTACACCAATGAAGATTCAATTCTAAGAATGAGAAGAAAGTCATTTTCAATTTAAAATATTAAATATTAAATCTTTATACAAATCAGATTCATTCAAAGACCCAGAATCAATTCCTTTTGAACGTTGATCAGTAAGCCTTAATATATGAATAATTCTCATTAAATGGCTAATGGAATACATTTGAGCCGCTCTTTTATAATCTTTTAAAAAAAAAGGGTTTACACTTAATATCTTTGCTAATTCCGCATCATTACTGTTTTTTTTACTATGCAATAGCAATATTTTTGAGAAAAAATTATACAATGTTATAATAATTGGCTGAATAGGGTGATCTTTTGTATTATCTCCGAAATATTTAATAATCAAATAGCATTTACTGGCATTTTTCTCTTGAATAGCTTTTTGTAACTCAAAAACATTAAAATCCTTAGAAATGCCTACAAAACGTTCCACTACACCAGCATCTATCGCTTCATCCGGTTTAAGATTTACTTTTATTTTATCTATTTCATTATGAATGGCCTGTAAGTTATTTCCAATATGCTCCGTTAAAAGTTGAACAGCCTTAGGGCTAATCTTTAAATTAAGTTCGGCACATTGGCTCATAATAAAATCAGGAACTTCATTATCATACATTTTCTTGAAGTTCATAATTAATCCATGAGAAGAAAATGCTTTCACCCAAGTTTTTCGTTCATCCTGTAATTTACCAAAACTTAAAACCAAGATTGTAGAAGATAAAGGATTTTTGACGTAAGACTCAAATAAAGCCAGACTTTCTTTATTAGTTAAATCCGAAATCAAATGTGCTTCTTTCACTACTATTAACTGCCTATCGGCCATCATTGGAAACTTTCTAGCGTAATTTAAAATGTCTCCGAAACTAAGGTCTTTACCATAAAGAATATATTCGTTAAAACCTTTTTCAAAATCAGGAATAGCAACATCAATGATTTTTTGCACAAACTGATCTATAAAAAAATTCTCAGAACCGTGTACTAAATAAACAGGCTTAAGTTGATTTACACTTATTTCACTAATATTTTGTTGATATTTATTTGCCATCTAATACATTTAGTGTTAAAAAATCATCACAAGTCAGTTTTAAATCTTTAAAAAACATTAAAAATTGTTCTTGTAAATATTCATAATTAGCTTGAAACTCTACTATTGACAATCTTAAATCTATATTCTCTTTATTTATTTTTTTATTTAATCCTTCAAAAGCTCGTTCCAATCCCCAAATTTCTGAATAATTCTTTAACCAATCATGTTCAATCATCGATTGAACAATAGTTTTCATAGCTTCAGGTTGAATTTCAATATTGGTTACTAAAGCATCGTACATTCTCTGTCTAAAATGCAAGAATTTTTCAGGGGTAAAAACATGCCAGTTTTTAAGAAGAAAGTGATCAAATAAAACATCCACAACTATTGGGGCATATTTACCAAATCTTGGATAAAAAATTGCTTTACAATTTTTTACATTCATATGCGAATCTGTTAATGTATCAATAATTCTATGCAGCTTAATTCCTAATTTTAGACTGGCAGAAAGATGTTGATTTCTTACATTTTCGATATTTCCTGTAATATAGTCTTCTAACATATTGCCCACAATTATTTCTGAATTCTCTCCTGAAAGAAACAAATGGGCTAAGTAATTCAATTTTTAGTATATTTAATTGCTTCCACTCCAAATTTTCTTAAAAACTCCACTCCTTCATCCAAAGGTATTCCTTTGTAATCTGCATAAGAATTTAAAAATAATACTTTTTTTATTTTCATCGTATAAATAACTCTTGCACAAGAAATACAAGGGGAAAGGGTAACATAAAGTGTTGATCCCTGCACTTTTGCTCCAATTTTGGCAGCGTATAATATTGCATTTTGTTCAGCATGTAAGGCTAAAGAGCAACTACCTTTAGAATCTCTTGGACATCCTTCTTGCTCAAAATCCTCATCACAATTATGTGTTCCTGATGGAGGACCATTATAGCCAATTGAAATGATTCTTGTTTCATTTACTAAAACCGCTCCAACTTGGGCTTTTATACAATGTGACCTTTGTGCTAAGTTAATGGCCAAATCCATAAAGATATCGTCAAATTCTGGCTTAACTTTTATAATTCTTCCCATTCAAATTCGTTTGTAGTTTGCAATATCAGTTTATTATTTTTACCAATAATTGTTTCTCAAATATACGGATTTATGAATTTTTATAAAATTATTCCTCAAAAGTTATTTTTTATTTTTTATTTACTGCTTGTTTCCAAAGTAAGCTTGGCTAAAAGTGATAGTTTAGTAAATCCTCAAATTAGATCTAGCCCTACTATGATTGCTAATTTAGTGACAATAGAAAATAATTATGTTAAACTAACTTATGGTCAACCTTTTAGAAAGAATAGATTAGTTTTTGGAGGAATTGTTCCTTTTGACCAAATATGGCGAACTGGCGCAAATGAAGCCACTGAAATTACTATTAATACTGATTTTATACTGGAGAATAGGAGGTTTAATGCCGGAACATATACTCTTTTCACGATACCTTCTGAAAAAATCTGGAGAATAATTATTAATCAGAAATTGGGACAATGGGGAGCATTTGATTATAACAAAAAAGATGATTTGTTAGAATTTGGTGTAATTCCTTTAAAAACTTCAGAACTTTATGAAGCACTTTCTTTTTCACTTTCAGAAAATAAAAAGGATGAAATTAACCTCAAATTGTCGTGGGAAAACACAAATATTAGTTTCAATTTTACCTTAATTAAGCCATTAGCAATGGAAAATAACTCAAAAAGAAAGAAAAGAAAGTCTAAGGAAAAATAAGCTTTTTTGTTACCGCTTCCTGTTCATTAAATACTTTAAGAACAAAAATCCCTTTGCCTATATCTGTTTGGGCAAAACGCAATAACCTACTTGGAGAATCTTGAAAAGTACTAGAACTTATTGGTCTTCCCAGAGCATCATATAAAATAAATCCATAATTAGAAAATCCATTTACTAAAACCTGTACTTCATGGAAATCTTTATTTGTAGGATTTTCAAGAACTTTAACGGCCAAAGTTTCGGAATTTGGTAAATTAAACTTAGAATTTGTAATAATTCTCTTTCTTCTTTTGCTTATTTCTAATATTGC
>DAIQBE010000341.1:0-4496 GCA_036781325.1 Leadbetterella sp.
ATGATGGAATAGAATTTTATTTGGATACCCAAAATAATAGTAAAACCGTAATGGATGATGATGATTATCAGTTGATTATGGATTTTATGGGAAATCTGACGGTGTTTCGGGGCGGAGATAAATATTTATTGAAAGTAAAAGATTACAAAGTCCCAAAGGATACAGTTACAAACCATTTTATAATGGATTTAGCTACTAAATTTGAAGGAACCATCAATAACGAGATTGACAATGATTCGGGTTATGTAATAGAATTTCGGATTGCTTGGGCAGCTTTGGGGATTCGTCCGCAGGAAGGACAAACTTTCAAAATAGATGTTTGCATGAATGATGCTGACGAATATATTGATATTAAGCCATTGGGCGAAGAAGACATGATTCCGAATTATGCTTTTCAGAGTGTAAATAATAATGCTAATTTTGGCTTTCCGAATACGTGGACAAAAGCTACTTTGAAAGGTTCGGCTTCGGGTTGGAAACAATTAAACCTGAAGTATGCTCAATATTGGTGGATTTTATTGTTAGTAATCGTACTACTTTTCATGCCTTCCATACTTATTTTGGCTCGAAAAAACTATATGCTTCGGCAAATTCAACCTAAAAATCATAATTTAAATTCTAAACTAACGACTTTTCTTGATTCAGAGAAAATAATTTTTCTCCCCGAAGATGCCTTCGTTGGGCAAGCTAAACAGTATGTTCTGAGCAAATTAGACCAAAATATTAGCCCTGCGGACTTGGCTGATGTTTTGGCACTGAGTTTGCGACAACTTCAAAGAATCTTCAAAGAAAAACTTGATACAACACCCACGAATTTTATTACAACCCTCAAAATGGAAGAAGCAGCAAAAATGTTGTTGAACAGCGATAATAATATATCTGAAATTGCCTACGCATTAGGTTTTTCCGACCCTGCGTATTTTACTCGTCTTTTCAAGAAATATTTTGGCAAAAGTCCATCTGAATTCACTAAAAAAGTTGAATGACGTTTTCGTCCATGTTTTTGGCGTACTAGTGCAAGTGTTTTTTTAGGTTTACAGATAGTTTTGTAGCAAATATTTTAAATCTGAAAAGACCATGAAGAAAATTCTTTTTTCCTTAATTATTACTCTGTTGAATCTAAGTTTGTCTGCACAAAACTCGATTTCATCAGACCCAAATGGAATTGATGCTATTCAGAAAATAGTCGGAATTCCTACTTCTCCAAGTCAACATGGCTTTTTAAGTTCCGTATATTCTACCCAATTTATTACCACAGGAAATACATCAACAGAAAGGTCATTAATTGGAGTTAGCTCATTGGTAAAAAACTCCACCTCTCTAAATATGGCAATTTTAGGAGTATCGTCAGGGAGTTCAACTTCTTCCACTAACTATGGCATTGTAGGTTTGGCAAAAGGTGGAGGAGATAATATTGCTGGACAATTTGCAGTAGAAACTAATTCATTAGGCTACCAGTATGGGCTGATAAGTAGTGTTTACTCATCAAATGAATTGTCAACATACCCACGTTATGCATTGTTTGGTGCAACCTCCACCCGCACAACCAATAATGCTTATGGGGTTTATGTAAGTTCCGACAATATAGGTTCAGGTCCTGTAGAGGGAGGTCATTTTGTGGCTTTAAATTTGGGTGGTGGCTCGGGAAATAGAATTGGAGTTAGTGCAGAAGCTTCAGGTCCAAGTGGTTTAAAAATAGGAATTAACTCTCTTTCGAATGGAGGTGGAGATAATTTTGGTGTAATTTCCGAAGTATCTGGCGGAACAAATAATGTTGCAGGTAAATTTATAGCTAATTCACATGTTATCAATAATTTTCAGTTACTACTCGAAGAAAAGGAAGATGACTATGCTCGAATAAGCTTTCGAAATACGAATGGCGATGGTTGGCATCAGGCGGTTTATAGGGGTATGAATGCAGCTAATTCACAATTTAATTTTTATTATGTACCAAATGCATCCGATGTATTGTCGTTGAGGGGTAATGGAAATGCTATTCTTGCTGGAACGCTAACGCAGTCTTCTGATTTTCGTTTGAAGAAAAATATTGAACACATAAATAGTGTTTTAAATAAAATCAATCAGATTCGGGGTGTTTATTTTAATTGGAAAGATGAGAATCATAATCAAAAAAAGCAAATCGGGTTCATCGCTCAAGAAATTGAAAAAGTATTTCCTGAATTGATTGAAACTGATACAAGGGGCTTTAAATCAGTAGCATATGCAAATATGTCTGCTGTTTTAGTAGAAGCCTTGAAAGAACAAAATCTAAAAATACAAGATCTAGAAAGAGAATTGTCCGAAATAAAATCATTGTTGAAAAACAGCTTAAATAGCGAATCAAGAAATTCAAAATAGCCATGAAAAACCTCTTTTTTTTATTAATCATTTTTTTACAAATAAGTTGTTATGGGCAAACAATTCCGGCTTTTCCAGGAGCTGAGGGCTTTGGGGCAAATGCAACTGGTGGGCGTGGTGGAAGTGTTTACTATGTAACAAACCTAAATTGCTCAGGCCTTGGTTCGCTGCAATACGGACTCAATCAGTCGGGAGCAAAGTATATTTTGTTTAAAGTAAGCGGTGTGATTCCGTGTGCAGCAGAGGTTTTTAAAGGCGATGTTACCATTGCTGGACAAACATCGCCAGGTGGAATTATCGTGCGAGGAATCATTCTAGACGAAATTTATGAGCAAAATACGGTTTCCCGAAACGTCATCATTCGCCACTTGCGTTCAAGACCAAAGCCTACGCAAATTTTACCCAATCAAGGTTATGTACTCGACGATGGTCTTAGACTTGATGGTGCAAGCAATGTAATTGTTGACCATTGTTCATTCGCCAATGCAATTGACGAAAGTGTGCAGATTTCACATTCACGCAATATCAGCATTCAAAACTGCATGCTTTCTGAAACATTAGGTGAGCATTTCAATTTGGGCGGAATGCTGCTCAATTATTCAGTGGCCGGTCATCAGCAAGATAATATCAGCATCCATCATAATGTTTGGAATCGTATTGGGGGGCGTTTTCCCGAAATTTCATGTGAATCGCCTTATTGTAGTTCAAATCCGCTGAATATCGAAATTTCTTCTAATTTATTTTGGGATCAGCAAATTCAGACATGGTATAATTCCTGCATCACTGGCGGAAGCGACTGTAAAAATTTTAGACTTAACATGAATTTTACGAATAATTATTCAGTCGTTCGCAATTCTTACAATGGACCCATGGTTGCGGCTGATTTTTTGAATAATCCCAGCAATAAACTTTATACTTTGGGGAATAAAATGAATAGATACTCTCAATATGCTGATTATCAGTTGTTTTATTGTTGTAATGATTTCAATCAAAATGCTCCAAATACCAATTTAGGTTCGGCACAAAAATTAAATACTCGCAATATATTTCCGTTAATATCACTTACTTCGGCTGCTGATTTGAGAGAGTATGCCACTAAAAAAGTTGGAGCTTTCCCTCGTGACCCGATGGATAGAAGGTTATTATCGCCAATTATTCAGAATGTAATTAATTCTCAGCCAATCAATGGGACGGATTATTTTAATGATGCCTTTCAATTAGATTTTACGACTCAGCCGCTTGCTCCAACCGATACTGATAATGACGGAATGCCCGATACTTGGGAAACCGCTAACGGACTAAATGCGAATGCACAAGACCACAACGGCACGCAACTTTCAAAGAAATTTGCGGGTGTTGAAGGTTACACAAATTTAGAGTGTTATCTCAACGAACTTTCTGATAAATTGGTCGGTAGTCCCAGTATTATTGTTTCTCCCCCCTCAACTACTACCATTACGAGTGTAGATTTGAATTCTACGGAGAGATTTTCGGCCAGTATTAGCCCCAATCCTACGATGATTGGCATTAAGATTAAAGTGAATGGCCAGTTAAAAAGTAATTGGCGATTTGAATTAGTAGATGCTATAGGCCGAGTAATTACAGAAGAAAACGAAATTTCAGCTTCTGAAAAAGACTTTTTGTTGCCCCGATTGATTCAAAGCGGCACTTATTATATTCGTATTTATATATCAGAAACAGTCATTAATCAAAAACTATTAGTTATAAAATAAGTAGGCTATAAGTCCTTGAAAATAGAAGTTTTTAAAGTAATACCTAACCTATTGGTGAAACAAATTGAATTTTCTTGGTTGTACTTTGTATTTCATTGAATGCTAATCTATCTGAAGCCAACGGAATTCATATGAAACATGTCGAGTTTTTTGAAGCTCCTGAAAAGTTCGAAACCCCTTAAAACACAAAAACCCAAAAGTTTTCACTTTGAGGTTTTGTTCTTCATTAATAAATTACGGCGGGCACGCCTAGTGATTTAACGAGACGTCGCACCGCTAATCTCCCTGGGCTAGCTGCCTGCGTTTGATCCAAGTACCATTGTCGGCACTCCGCTTAACTGCTCTGTTGGAAAACCCCTTAAAACACAAAAACCCCAAAGTTTACACTTTGAGGTTTTGTTCTTC
>DAIQBE010000342.1:0-4463 GCA_036781325.1 Leadbetterella sp.
CCAACAAAAGGTTCTAGTGTATGACATCCTGCACAGCCAGCACCTCCATTTTGTGGAGCCGAAAAAAACAAGGTTTTACCTATATTTTCTTGAGAAGTAAAATTAGAGAAATTTAAAATTGGATTATTTACCAATGCTCTTCCAGTATCATATTTGCTTTGATAGCTTTCTATACTTCTTACAAATTGTGCTAAAGCTTTGGCTACTCGATCAGTAGTAACACAATTATCACCAAAAGCATTAACAAATAATTGGTTATAAAAAGGTTGTTCATTTATTCTTTCTTCAATTTGTGCTAATGTTAAGCCCATTTCGGTAGCATCTTGAATAGGCTGTAATACCTGTATTTCAAGACTTGCGGCTCTTTCGTCCCAAAAGAAACGGCCATTTTGATAGTATTTGGCGTCGATCAATGTCATGGAGTGCCTAGCGGTTAAACCCCCTTGAAAGCCAATGCTTTTTAGGTTTGAGTCACTAAAACCTTTGGCTTGTTGATGGCAAGAAGCACACGCAATGGTGCGGTTTAAACTTAAGTTTTTATCATAGAATAATACTCTGCCCAAAGTGGCTCCATGGTTAGTAATTGGGTTATCAAGTGGAGTGTTTATTAAATTTGCAAAGGTGCCTGGATTTCCCAAAGGATTAGTGGTAAAATATGCGGGCAAAGTTATGCTATAATTAAAGGGGGAAGCGGGCAAATTAAGGTAATCGGATACTGCTGTTTGTTTAGCAGCCGTAAAAAGTAGGATTACGCTACTGAGAACACCAATTATTTTTAACTTCATTTAAAATTTTACTTTTTATTATATTTTGAAGTTGTAGATTTCCCATCTGTTCCGATAAATACGAATGAGTAGTTTCCGCCGTTGTCCCAGCTATAATTTATATAGGCTTTTTTATTTTCGATGGTATATTCAAGCGAATATGCATTTATACCAGTTGATTTAAATGCAGTTATGCTCGCACCTTTTAAAGGAGTAAGTGCGGGCCGTACAGCATTTGATTTTGCTTGTGGAATTATCTGGTTTTCGGGAGCGGGAGTGCTTGGGTCTAAGCTCACTTTGCCTCTCATTGCTGCCATAAAATAGGGGTATTTTGTTTCAGCATGATAGTGGTAGGAATTATTGTAGGCGTGTCCATGATATTCATCCAGAGTTTTCATTGAGGTGCCATCTGGTTCTTTTGTACCATAAATAGCAAATCCGTCTAAAGCCATGGCTATTGGATTATTCCCTGCGGTTGCTTCAAAATGCATAGGAGCAATATGGTAATGATAATCATCAGCTTTTCCACAATGTCCACCCCACTGGTCCAGCTCACCAATTAGAAAAGCATCCTCCCCTCGGTTATTTAATGGATTAAAAATTGGAATTCCATTGGCTGCAATTGCTACCGCACCTTTCATGAAATTAGATTTTAGACTTAAGGGTGCGGAGGCAAATTCGGGTTTAAGCGGAATTGACCAAGCATTTGTGCCAGTATATCCTTGCGGAATGGGCACCTGTTGCTGCCAATTGCTTATTCCCACCATCATGTTGTGTGTTTGCGGTATGCCCTCTGTTTCAACATAAAAATAAGTGTCGTCGAACCTAGTTTTAACTTCTGATTTATAGGGCGAATATACTTTTTCTATAAAGCTTGGATCAGTTTTAGAAAGTGTAGTAAGGGTTGATGTGCCGTTAGGGGCGGGTTCGTCCTCCTTATTTTTACAAGCATATAGGACTAAAAAGGTAGAAATAAACAAAGAACCGAATAGCAGTTTATGCCTTTTGTTTTTTAGATATAAAAACCATAGGCCACTTGCTATTAAAAGATAAAAATATACATCTACATTTAAAGACTTCTTGGGATGAATTTCATCGGGAATGGTATTTATTTGTTTTAAAGCCTCCTTTTTTTTGCCAAGAAATTTTTGGTTTGAAAATGAGAAATCTTCGATTGCAAATGAAGTTATTTTCCCATTAGTTAGTTCAATAAAGACTTTGCCATCTTTCTCCATCAAAAAATTTCCAATTACTTTTTTGTCTTTTATGGTGAATGTTATTCCTGCATTGGAGGAATGATTTCCTACATGAGCGAAAATAGAATTTGTAAATCCAATAAATAGAATTGTAAAAAGAATTTTTTTTAGGTTCATAGAGTAGATATTATTATTTATTTGAATTTTTCAGAAAGGGTATCTTAATCCGTAAGAATTATTTTAAAGAATTTATTTAATTTGTTAAGACTACATTTTTGTTTCTTCTAAAAAATGCAATTGATGCGATTACAAAAAGAGAAACAATCAGGGTTAAATATAAGAATTTTGTGTTTTTAAAAAATGGATTATTTGGATCTTCTTCTATCCATAGATTGTTTTTTACATTTAATTGTACTGCATGATTGTTTTCATTGTTGAAAATGTATTGTTTTTGAGGCAAGTTATTAAAAGAAAGAATTAATTCACACTGATTATTATTCATGTCTTTAAAGAAATTGTTACTCATTTGTAGGGAATTAATTTGCTTAGGGACATTGGCTAATTCAGCGAATAAAGTGGTTTCGTGTCCAAGAATTACACGTGTATTTATAAACCTGATTTTTTCATTATTTATTATAAGAGCACAATTTTTCTCAAAATGTTTAAGTACTAATTGCATAAATTCTTCTGGAGTTTTGTACCTATTTTTTTTGTAATGAAAATCAATTTCTTCTTGAAAAGCAGAAATGGAGCTTTTTATTACTAAAAACTTTTTTCCTTCTTGCTCATAAATCATGAGACTAGACAACTCAAGGGAATGGGCATTGAGTTTTTGAAAGAACAATAAGAAAAGAACCAAATACTTTAGTCTCATTTAATTTTGATTTATTATATTTTGAGAGGGTTTCAATTATTTTATCGTTTTGAAAACTTTAATAAAAAGTATCTGAGACACTTTTTTAATTGGCGTATGCACCAGCAAGACCATTAATAAAATTATTTGAGCCAGGTTTGTCTACATGATAATGGTAACCTCTGGTAGCATCATAATGACCACGACTTGCATCTAAATCTGTATATTCGGTGCCAGCAACACTAAGTCTTTCATACATTCCAAAACCATCCATTGCATAGCCAATCATTGCTGCATGTCCGTCTGTCTGAGCAATTTTCTTTGACATTCCTGTTGCGGCATGGTAATGATATCCTGCCGCTAAATTTATATGACCACCAGCATCGTCGAATGGAGCAATAGTATATGCACCTAAAATGGCATTTGTTGGTGCGGGGGCATCAAATATTACACCGTTAAAAGCCAGTCCCCTTGTTGATGGCCCCGAAGCACCAGGCCCGCCTCCAAAACTAACTGGAGAGCTCAATTTTACGGGAGTAATAGGAATATAATAGGTTTTTGTTAAAGTGGAAACGTAAGATGGTAAACATTCTACACAAAAATTTTTGTAGGCTACGCCCACATTTGGGTTTGCAGCTGCTTGGCAATCAGCTTGAGTCAATGTTTTAGTAATTGCACCAGTAGCAGTATTGTACATGCTCCAAGTAGTATTTTTGTAAAATGTGGCTAAGTTTTTTATAAAAGCTCCATCTACATCATATACATTACCGCCCTCTAGCCAGATGCCTCCTTTGCTTTTATCATCTGAGATATTGGTGGGGCACCAAGGTCCAACGGAATGGTCAGTAGGTGTGCTTTTAGTAACTATTTTGTAACAATTTGCGGTTGTTCCATTTGACAAAGTTCTCGAAACAATAGAAATTGGCTCTGTTAGCCCGGCTGTTAGAAAATTGGTGGATAAAACATTAACTACAGTTTCTGAAGTAGTTGTTGGAGTTATGGTATCTGATTTAGTTTCACTACAAGAGGCTAATGACAGAAGACATAACCCAAGCCCATTTTTTAAGCTATTATGTGCTTTGAAAAAAGTTTTGTTTAGCATTTAATATTTGATTTAAAGTTAATCAGAGTTGATTAATCCCTTGGACGAGTAATTTTAGTTTTTCATTCGCGAAGGAGATTATTTTTTAAAGAATAATAGTTTATAGTAATTTTTAGATTAGAAATTATTCTTTAACAAAACGTAAACACAGGATTGGATTTTTTTAAAACAAACACATTTAAACCCAAAATCTAAGAGGGGGCGATGCTTTAAAAATCCAAAAGCTAACTTGCAATCGAAAAGGAGGAATTTAACTCTTTTTAAAAATTGGAAAATGCATTTAGTTCTTTTGGGGAGTGAGTTTTTTTTATAAAATCTGTATTTTCAAAATCACATTTTCTTATATACATACGTGTTTCCATCAGCTAGAACTGCACCAATTGGGCATTTTTGATACAGACTTAATTCCCCTTTTGATTCATCAATTTCTAAGTAAGAATAGGTGTCACTTTCTACAAAAACTAAAGATAGTCTCCCATTCGGTGAGCCATCGGGGATGTTTCTTACATCAATTTTTGTTTTTTCTTTAATAAGCCCATCTATCTTTC
>DAIQBE010000343.1:0-4462 GCA_036781325.1 Leadbetterella sp.
ATAAACCACTCCAATTGGTTTGGTCTGATGAATTCAATACAGATGGAATGCCAGATAGCACAAAATGGAGATACGAAAATGGCTTTGTCAGAAATGAAGAAGCTCAGTGGTATCAAAAAGAAAATGCAGTTTGTAGAAATGGAAATTTGGTCATTACGGGTAAAAAAGAGCACAAACCCAATCCAAACTACAAAGAAGGAAGTTTAGATTGGAAAACAAATCGTCCATTTATAGCGTACACTTCTGCAAGCGTTGTGATGAAAAAAGAACACGCTTTCAAATATGGAAAATTAGAAGTTCGTGCCAAAATTATACCTCAAGCTGGTTTGTGGCCTGCCATATGGACACTGGGCGTGAAAGGAGAGTGGCCTTCGAATGGAGAAGTTGATATTTTAGAATATTATGATGATAAAATATTGGCCAATTATGCCTACGGAACTGCTACAAGGTGGAAAGCAATATGGGATGGTGCTTCAAAACCAATGAGAACTTTTGGCCCAAATTGGGCAGGCGATTATCATATCTGGACGCTGGAATGGAGTGAAGATAAAATGGATATTTTACTAGATGGCGTATCTATGAACGACATTGATTTAAAAACCACTATCAACAAATCAGATGGTAAAAACCCCTTTCAACAAGCACATTATTTACTATTAAACTTAGCATTGGGAGGAAACAGAGGTGGAAGTCTGGAGAAAACAGATTTTCCTTCTTCATATTTGGTAGATTATGTGAGAATTTACGCATCAAAATAAAATCAAAAAAACCTAAACATATAAAATTTAAACCTTTAAAATGAACAAAATTATTAAAACCAAAATAAGCTATTTATATGCTTTAATCTTGATTAGCAGCAGTGCTTTTGCAGAAATTAAATTACCTGCCATTTTTGGCAATAACATGGTTTTACAGCAACAATCTGAAGTGTCCATTTGGGGAACAGCCGAAAAAAATGCCACCGTTAAAGTTGTTACTTCTTGGAACGACAAGAAGTATTCGACCAAAGCCTCTGACGATGGGCGCTGGAAACTGAAAGTAGCCACGCCTACTGCAGGTGGACCTTATGATGTTACGATTAGTGATGGTAAAGCCTTGAAATTGGAGAATGTTTTGATTGGTGAAGTTTGGGTATGTTCGGGGCAATCGAATATGCAAATGCCCATGAAAGGATTTAATAATCAACCAGTTATAGGTTCATTAGAGGCTATTCTTACTTCTCCGAACTCTACGATACGCTTTTTTAGTGTGGGCTTAGATGCCAGTTTAACACCGCTCGAAGATTTCAAAGGCAAATGGGATGTCTGCAACCAAGAGACAACGGAGAAGTTTAGTGCAACTGCTTATTTTTTCGGGCGAATGCTTCAAGAAACACTTCACGTTCCAATCGGCTTGATTCATTCAAGTTGGGGCGGTACAGCCATTGAGCCGTGGATGAGTGAAGGCAATTGCAAGGAGTTTGATTTTATAAAAATGGTAAAGGAAACACCTTTTCCTAAAAACCCTCCTAAAGCTCCTGCTTCATTGTATAATGCTATGATACACCCAATGGTCGGATATGGAATTCGTGGGGCTATTTGGTATCAAGGCGAGTCGAATAGGTTTGAGCCGGAAAGATACCAAAAATTGCTACCTGCTATGATAAAAGATTGGCGTAATAAATGGGAAGTGGGCGATTTCCCGTTTTATTATGTGCAAATCGCCCCTCATGGAAAGTCTGATCTACTTCCTAATGGAGCGTTTTTGAGAGAGGCTCAACTCAATGCTTCCACAGCAATTTCCAATGTTGGAATGGCATGCATCTTGGACTTGGGCGAACAGAATAACATTCATCCTGCCAATAAAGAAATTGGTTCAAAACGCTTGGCATATTTAGCCTTATCTCAAACGTATGCTATCAAAGGAATCAATCCTTACAGTCCCACTATGAAAGCAATGACTATTAAAAATGATACTGTTAGGCTCACTTTCAATAATGCCCCGAATGGTCTGACTTCCTATGGAAAAGAATTGTCTCTTTTTGAGCTGGCAGGTGCCGATAAAAAGTTCTACCCAGCCAAAGCAACCATTACTGCAACAGGCATTATCGTCAAGTCTGAGTCCGTTCAGCAACCAGTGGCAGCTAGATATGCATTCAAAAATTTTATTATGGGAGATTTATTTGGCACAAATGGGCTACCTGTTTCTTCCTTTCGAACCGACGACTGGGAGCGTGAAAAGTAGGTTTGACACTTTATCCTAACGATATTATTAATAAAAATCTTATGCAAAAATGTATTAGCCTGATTTTCTTACTTATATCACTGAGCAACTGTAGAATAAATAAATCTGCTGCTTCTACCGCTAGTGATATTTCTTTTATAGATGCTCAAACCAATACATTTGTAAAACCCTTTTCAATTAATGATTCTTTAACAAAAACAAAAAACAACTGGAAGCTTTTTTTTTCTGATGAATTTAATGATAATCAGTTAGATACAACGAAATGGACGATCGAAAATAATACAAAAAAACGACCAGATGTTACCTTATATTCAAACAACCAACAAGTAGAAGAAAAAGAAGGCAATGCTTTTATCTATTATCGAAAGTCAGGTTTACATGATTCCGCCTACTTTGCAGGAAGATTTAATTCTAAAAATAAATTTGCCACAACGTATGGGTTTTTGGAATGTAGAATGCATCTAGTAAAGCCAGATGGCCATCAAACAGCCTTTTGGATGATGCCGAATGCAGCTGGTACAACGGCTCCCAATGGTATAAAAGACGGAACAGCCAACGATGGTGCAGAAATAGATATTGTGGAAGGAAACAAAATGATGGATGCTTATTCCTCCGGCTTGCACTGGGATGGTTACGAAAAACCTGCCCATAAGTCAAATGGAACGATGATCAAAGCTCCCTACCTGTTTACCCAAGAATACCATATTTTTGGCTTTGAATGGACCCCCACTTATTTAAAATTTTATTTTGATGGTAAATTAGTAAGAACCATTGACAAGCCATTTTTAATACCGCATGTACCGCATTTTATCTATTTTTCAGGAAGTTGTTTTGGTGAAAACAATTGGGTAACTGGCGATATTCGTAAAAATGAATTTATACAAAAAGGAAATACAGATAAGGCTTACATAGACTATGTTAGAGTTTATAAAAACAGTTCAAAACCTTGAAATTTAGCAATTTTTTAAGTAAAAGATAAAAAGCCATGCAAAAAAATCGAATCCTGCTCATAACCGTATTTGTACTTTTTTTGACGGCTTTTATCCCCAAAAAAAACTCAAAACTCAACGTTTCTAAAGCAAAAAATCCGAATGTAATTTTAATAGTTGCAGATGATTTAGGCTATGCTGACGTTGGTTTTAACGGTTGTCAAGATATTCCAACACCCAATATCGACCGCATTGCTAAAGCTGGAGTCATTTGTACGTCTGGTCATGTTAGCTACGCGGTGTGCAGTCCAAGTCGAGCGGGTTTGCTCACAGGGCGTTACCAATACCGTTTTGGCTATGAACGCAATCCTTTATACGTCACCACTGATAGCACCATGGGCTTGCCTCTATCCGAAGAAACAATGGCCGACGTTCTTGGACGTTCGGGTTACAACAGTATGCTGGTAGGTAAATGGCACTTAGGGGCTCATATGTCTTTACATCCTTTAAAGCGGGGCTTTAATGAATTCTTTGGTTTTTTAGGCGGCGGACATCAATATTTTCCTCAAAATTTAACGCTTCAAAAGCCAGAAGATGCCAATGGAGAAGCGGAAAGTTATCGAACAAAATTGAACCGAAATTATGCGTCTGTCGAAGAAACGGAATATTTGACGGATGCTTTTTCGAGAGAAGCGGTTTCGTTTACAGTAAAAAATCAGCAAAATCCCTTCTTTTTGTATCTTGCTTATAATGCACCTCATGCCCCATTACAAGCTCCCGAAAAATACCTCAGTCGTTTTGAAAATATCAAAAATCCAAAACGTCGTACTTACGCCGCTATGGTGAGTGCAATAGACGATGGTGTTGGTTTATTACTCGACAAATTGAAAGAAACTGGTCAGATTGATAATACAATTATAGTTTTCATATCAGATAATGGAGGCCCACTTTCTGACAACGGTAGCAACAATGCCCCCCTCCGTGGACAAAAAGGAAGTGTATTTGAAGGGGGAATAAGAGTGCCTTTTGCCATCCAATGGAATAAAAAGATTCCTGCAAATTCAAGGTACGATAAACCTATCATTTCATTAGATATTTTTAGTACCGTTTTAGCCAATATTAAAGGTGCTACACAACCTAAAAACCCTTTAGACGGCGTTAATTTGCTTCCTTACCTTACAAATAAAGAGAAAAAAGCACCTCATGATTTCTTGTTTTGGAGGATGTTCGACAAAAGTAATTATGCTATTATTAGCAAAGAAGAAAAGAAAATGGTGATTTTGAAAGACACCACTTTTTTATTCAATTTG
>DAIQBE010000344.1:0-4452 GCA_036781325.1 Leadbetterella sp.
CATCATTAATTGTGCTGCCTATACTGCTGTGGATAGAGCAGAGTCTGAGCCTGAATTAGCGGCTGTTTTAAATCACCAAGCAGTTGCTGTGATTGCAAAATGGAGTCAGGCCAATGGCTGTAAACTATTACATATTTCTACCGATTATGTTTTTGATGGAACAGCGGCAATTTCTTTGACGGAAATGACACAAACCAATCCTATCAATGTGTATGGGGTAACTAAGTTAGCAGGAGAAAAGGCTTCTCTGGAACAAAATCCGAATGCAATTGTTATCAGGACTTCTTGGGTGTATTCCAGTTTTGGAAATAATTTTGTAAAAACGATGTCCCGATTGATGCAAGAAAGGGATAGTTTACATGTTGTAAATGATCAGATAGGAAGTCCTACTTATGCAGCCGATTTGGCTCAAGCGATCATGGCGATAATTACACATGGTAATTGGCAGGCTGGTATTTATAATTTTTCCAATGAAGGAGCGATTAGTTGGTATGAATTTGCATTGGCAATACAAGAGATTGGAGGTTTTGATTGTGAAATCAGCGGAATTTCTTCCTCGGAATATCCAACACCGGCAAAACGCCCTCAATACTCTTTATTGGATACCACTAAGATTAGGTCTGTTTATGGGGTGGAGGTGTCTGATTATGAAGCCAGTTTGAGGAAATGTATGGTATTGTTAGCGTTTCAGAAGTAAGCATAGGAAAAACTATGGCGGTAGATAGATTCATGTGTCTTGATTATCCGAACTGATTTTCTATTGTAAATCCCTAGTTAAAATAAAATTATTTTCTTTTGCTTGATTTAAAAAGAAATAAAAAAATGAAGTCATCGCTCCCTCGTAGGTCAAATTAGTTTTCGAATGCTAAAAGAAAAGAACTCGTTGCGCTCAAACAGCTTTTCTTTTACGGATTCTTCAAACATTTGACGCTCGACTGCGGCAGCTAAGGACATTTAGATCACGGAAATGATACCATTTAATTGATTTATAATAACTTTTGTTAAAATAATTATCCCTTGAGCTGAGGAGTAATAAATATAGAAATAATGATGAAAAAAATATTAATTACTGGTGGTGCCGGTTTTATAGGTTCCCATGTAGTAAGACTTTTCGTTAATAAATATCCTCAGTATCAAATTTTTAATTTGGATGCACTTACCTATGCAGGGAATCTGGAAAATATTGTTGATATAGAAAAAGAGTCCAATTATACCTTCATAAAGGGAGATATCGTTGATGCGTCATTTATCGATCAATTATTTGCTGAGCATCAATTTGATGGGATTTTACATTTAGCTGCCGAATCCCATGTTGATCGTTCTATAACTGATCCCTTATCTTTTGTGAAAACAAATGTTATAGGAACGATGAATTTGTTAAATGCGGCTAAAACTATTTGGCATGGTAATTATGAAGGAAAACGTTTTTATCATATCAGTACCGATGAAGTTTACGGTAGTTTGGGTTCAGAAGGTTTGTTTACAGAGACTACCGCCTATGCCCCTAATTCTCCTTACTCTGCTTCTAAAGCGAGCTCAGATCATTTTGTAAGAGCGTATGGGGAAACGTATGGCTTGCCTTATGTATTGACGAATTGTTCCAATAATTATGGGCCCTATCATTTTCCAGAGAAATTAATTCCTCTGTTTATTAATAATATTATTCAAAATAAACCTTTACCCGTATATGGTGATGGGAAATATACTCGTGATTGGCTTTTTGTTGAAGACCATGCCGTAGCGATTGATTTAGTATTTCATGAAGGTGTCAATCACGATACCTATAATATTGGCGGGTTTAATGAATGGCAAAATATTGATTTAGTGCAGTTGCTTTGCAAAATAATGGATGAAAAATTAGGAAGACCTATCGGTAGTTCGGAACAATTGATCGCTTATGTAAAAGACCGTCCCGGGCATGATTTGCGTTATGCCATTGATGCTTCTAAGATACACAAAGAGTTGGGATGGAAGCCATCAGTTACTTTTGAAGAGGGATTAGAAAAAACCGTAAATTGGTATTTGGAAAATCAAACCTGGTTGAATAATATCACTTCTGGTGCGTATGCTACTTATTACGAAAAACAGTATCGTTAGTAATCAGTATTAAGTGTTCAGTGTACAGTGATCAGAGTACAGTAAGCAGTGTTCAGGTTTCAGAATTTCGTTTTTTGTGAAAAATTAGTCAAAAGTTTAAAGTCAAAAAATATGAAGGGAATTATACTAGCAGGAGGCTCAGGAACCCGTTTGCACCCATTAACTTTAGCGATGAGCAAACAAATGATGCCAGTTTATGACAAGCCCATGATCTATTATCCGTTGTCTACTTTAATGATGGCTGGGATTCATGAAATATTAATTATTTCGACACCCCATGATTTGCCTAATTTCAAGAAATTATTTGGAGATGGAGCAGCATTAGGTTGTCAATTCAGTTATGCAGAGCAGGCAATCCCAAATGGATTAGCTCAAGCTTTTGTTATTGGGGAAGAATTTATAGGTAATGATAGTGTAGCTTTAGTATTAGGAGATAATATTTTCTTTGGTTCTAATATGGATGAGTTGTTGCAAACCAATACCAATCCGGACGGCGGTGTCGTATTTGCGTATCACGTTTCTGACCCCGAACGCTATGGTGTAGTTGAGTTTGATGCTAATTTCAAGGCCCTTTCGATCGAAGAAAAACCTTTGAAGCCTAAATCAAATTATGCGGTACCCGGTTTGTATTTTTATGATAATTCAGTAGTCGAAATTGCCAAAAATATCAAGCCAAGTGCCCGTGGTGAATATGAGATTACCGATGTGAACAAAGTGTACTTGGAAAAAGGAGCTTTGAAAGTGGGTATTTTAAGTAGAGGAACGGCTTGGTTGGATACCGGGACTTTTAACAGTTTAATGCAGGCAGGGCAATTTGTGCAGGTTATAGAAGAGCGTCAAGGACTAAAAGTAGGTTGTATCGAAGAAATCGCCTGGAGACAAGGTTTTATTTCAGATCAACAACTTACAGAATTGGCGGAGCCTTTGAAGAAATCAGGTTATGGGGAGTATCTTTTGGGATTGTTGAAGCATAAACTCTAGAGGACGGATTGCATATATTATTATTATTATTATTATTATTAAAATGGTTCTCGATACATTTTTTGTTGCGTTATACTCCACAAAACACACACACACTCGAACTGACTAGAAACACTACCATTCCCGATTTTTTACTATGTGGGGCTTTCCTCTTTCAATAAGAACTCAGGCAGGCTTAAGTCGAGACCCTTTATTATATCTCGACTGGCTCGATACTACAAAAAATATTGAACAATTTTATTATTGATGGTATAATTATTAAAAAAACAATTCTCAACCCGATAGCTATCGGTATTTTTTTTCGCGTTTTACGCCACAGGATCCTCAAGTGTCGGGACAAACTGTCGAAAAACACTCTAACTGACTGAAATTTGTTGTAAAAAAACAATTGTACTTAACGGATTAGCTTATTTTATTTCACGAATTAAATATGAATTTTGGTTGATAATAAGGGATGTACTACATATCTGGTTGTATCTATTCGAAGATTAGAGTAAATTGAATCAATATGATTTTTTTTTTCATCCATTAAATGTTATTTTTGATGCATGCCAAGTAGTTAATCTTTTAAAAAAAAAACTTTGAGTACTATTAAAAACAAGGGGCTATCATCTAGTCCTAATTTTTTTTCAAGAGAAAATTTAAAATTTAATATTCATAATTTAAGCTATCTGCCCAGATGGATTATTATTATGATCGATTTTTCGGTTTTAGTACTTGCGTTTTTTTTTACTATCCTAATATTTAAGGGTACTGGACTAGACTACATTATTACGCCACAAAAATATTTATTCATAAGTTGTTTCTTTGGTAT
Source organism: Leadbetterella sp. (assembly GCA_036781325.1). Classification (GTDB taxonomy): domain Bacteria; phylum Bacteroidota; class Bacteroidia; order Cytophagales; family Spirosomataceae; genus Leadbetterella. Next base: position 3,893 of record DAIQBE010000344.1, read on the forward strand.
TAATATTTTCTTTTTTTGGTTGTTTAGGACCTATTCTGGAATTATTAGGCACTCTTCCTATATTGACGCCGTTAAACTTTTGTTTTCACAAATGGCTGTGCTCGTTCTATTTCTTTTCTTAAACTTTGGTTACGAGTTGTTTTATGGACAAAAAGCATTTTTAAATACTGCTTTTTTTATCAATATAGTACTTTCTTTTTGCGGATTGTTTTTATATCGTGTCATAATCAAACGAACTTTTGAAATTTATTTTTCAGAACGAGGGTCGAATAAATTAATCAGAACGATAATTTATGGTACAGATGCGAATGCAATATCGGTTGCAAAAGCTTTAAAAGTTGAAACTCCTTCCCGTTTTAAAATTGTTGGTTTTGTCGATAAAAACAATCAGAACGCCACCAAAAGAATGTTGGATTTGCCCATATTGGTTAAGAAGAAAAAATTACCACCATTAATGCGTTCCGTTAATGCTCAGGCTGTTATTATTGCTGATAAAAGTTTATCAAAAGAAGAGCGATTGGTTATTGTAGATCAATGTTTAGAATTCAATTATACAGTGT
>DAIQBE010000345.1:0-4448 GCA_036781325.1 Leadbetterella sp.
ATGATTTTCCGAGTATTTCTTTAGATTGATCGTTGAAAACTTTTATTACAGCATTGTTAATAGGATTTTTATTTTCAAAATCAAAGACACTTATTTCAAAATCATTAGAACCTTTGTTTATTCTGAGCGTAAAAAAGGTGTTACCTCCGTCTAATTTTGAAATTTTTATATTTCCTGATTTATTAATGTAGCCATTTGCCTTAGATGAAAATGTATAAGTACCAATTTCTTTAGGGAAAAACTTAATGGTCTCTTTTTCTGAAGATTTTATCTTAGTTTTTTGTAAACTTGGTGAAAGGACTTCAATTTCAATGGCAATTCTTTTATTTTCAATTTCGTCAAAAATATCAACATCTACACTTGAATTTGGATTTAATCCGAATTTTAAAAATTTACCATCCATTTTGAAAGATTCTTTTAAGTTGGCAAATCCTTCTGCTTTTATTTCTAATAGGTATTCTTCATTTTTATTACCACTGAAATTAGCTTTTCCATTTACTATTTTGCCATCATAAATCTTTTGATTGGTAGTTTTATGTGTGACAGACAGCATTCCCATTTTTAGGCTGTTATTCGTAGATTTATCAAATACCTCAATATTCTGGTTTATTCGATTTTTGATAAGTTTAATAACTAATGATTCATTGAGTTTATTTGTACTTAAATCTAAGTCAATTTCTTTCGTTTCATTTAAATATCCTTTTGCAAATGCATTTATTTTGTATTTGCCATTTACATCAAACAGATAAATTAATTCTGGTTTTAATTTGGTAGTTTTTCCATTAATTTTTTTTGAAAAGAAAATAATTTCTAATTCAGATTCAACTAATTCATTGGTTTCACTATCAATTGTTGTAATTGATATACTTCCAGATGACTTAGGCCTTAACCGCAGTTCAATTACTTCTTCTACATTTATATTTTCAAAAAGCAAATGTTTTTCTTCAGAATAAAAGCCTGATGCATTTACTTTAATAGTGATTTTTTGATTAGTTGTTATTTGGTATTTAGGCTCATTTTTAATTAAACTAGGTTTAATTATTTTGGAATCCACATCATTTGTGACAATTATTTCACTTTTCTTAATAGGAGTTCCGTCCACATCATTGATAGCGGCAATAGAAAATGAAACGGCATCTTTTTGAGCAAAAACTAAAAAAGGAAGCACAACTAAAACAGTTGAAATAAAAAGACTGATAAATATTTTTTTAAACATTGAAAAATAAAAACATTTGTATATTTGTTAAAAAAGAACGTAATCTTATCCTATTAAATTTCGTTTAATGATATTTCAATCAAATTTTTTGCCATGTTTTGATTATATGGCTGCTATTATTGAAGAGAACGAAATTAAAATAAATATTTCGGATCAATATCGAAAACAATCTTATCGAAACAGAGCCTATATTTTAGGTCCAAATACGGTAGATACACTTATCATACCAATAATCAAAAGTCCGAATAACACGGAAATCAAAGAAATAAAAATTGAATATAAAGAAGACTGGCAAAAATTACACTGGAAAAAAATTTCAAATTCCTATAGAAATAGCCCATATTTTGAATATTATGATTATTTGATTAAACCCCTTTTTGAAAAAAAAGTAGCGTACTTAATCGACTTTAATATGAATTGTCTGACATTGTGTCTAAAAATGCTAAACTTCAATATGACAATTTGTCAAGGTGAATATTCCTATTTTGAGAATAATAATGAATTTATTAGTTTTAATGCTAAGAATAGGTTGGAAAATCAAATTTTATATGTGCCAATTTCGTATTATCAAAACTTTGGCAATAAGTTTGAACATAATTTAAGTATACTAGATTTAATTCTTAACAAAGGACCTGAAAGTTTAGGTATTTTAAAATCTTCGAGAAAGATAAATGTTTTAATTGAACATAGTAAATAAAAAAAGTGTTATTAAATCAATAAAAAAAGGAGAATAAATGGAACCCAAATATTCACAAAGAGTTAAAGAAGTGATTACTCTTGCAAGAGAAGAGGCATTGAGGCTTGGGCATGATTATATTGGTACTGAACATCTTATCTTAGGTATGATAAGAGAAGGGGAAGGTTTGGGTCTTGAATTAATCCAAAAGGCTGGTTTAAATCCAGAGGAATTAAGAACATCCATAGAGAACTCAACCCGAGGGACCGCTACCAATACAATTAAAAATCTGTCAAACATTCCTCTTACTCGTCAATCTGAAAAAGTTTTAAAAATTACTCATTTGGAAGCTAAAATTTTCAAATCAGAGGTAATTGGAACAGAACATCTACTTTTAGCGGTTTTAAGAGATGATGACAATCTTGGTTGTCAAATTTTAAACAGATACAGGATTAATTATAAATTGATTAAAGAAATGTTGGAATATCAGCTTTCTGGACAAGAACCAACCATGGAGCGCCCAGATACTGACGACGAAGATAAAGCTTTCGGAGGCGGAGGGGGAACCTTTCAACAAAGGAGTGATGCAAAATCTGGGGAAAAATCTAAAACACCAATTTTAGATAATTTTGGTAGAGATTTAACAAAAATGGCTGAGATTGGGAAATTAGACCCAATTGTTGGTAGAGAAAAAGAAATTGAGAGAGTGGCTCAAATACTTTCAAGAAGGAAAAAGAACAATCCAATACTTATTGGAGAGCCTGGAGTAGGAAAAACAGCCATCGCTGAAGGGTTAGCATTAAGAATTGTTCAGAAGAAAGTTTCTAGGGTTCTTTTTGGAAAACGCGTGGTTACTTTAGATTTAGCATCTTTAGTGGCTGGCACAAAGTATCGTGGACAATTTGAGGAAAGAATGAAAGCAGTAATGCTTGAAATTGAAAAAAATCCTCAAATAGTTTTATTTATTGATGAAATTCACACCATAGTTGGTGCCGGCGGCGCTTCAGGATCCTTAGATGCTTCAAATATGTTTAAGCCTGCTTTAGCTCGTGGAGACATTCAATGTATTGGTGCTACAACTTTAGATGAATATCGTCAATATATTGAGAAAGATGGTGCATTAGCAAGACGTTTTCAAATGGTTTTAGTAGATGCCACCTCAGTAGAAGAAACTATTGAGATATTAAACAACATCAAGAACAAATATGAGGATCATCATAATGTTATTTATTCTGATGAAGCCATAGAATCGGCTGTAAAATACTCAGAAAGATATATTACGGATAGGTTTTTACCAGACAAGGCTATTGATGTTATCGACGAAGTTGGAGCAAGAGTACATATTAAAAATATTAATGTACCGCAAGAAGTTCTTGATTTAGAAGAGGCAGTAGAAGAAATTAAAATTGAAAAAAATAAGGTTGTTAAAAGTCAGAGGTATGAAGAGGCCGCTCAATTAAGAGACCGAGAGAAAAAGCTTTTAGAACAATTAGAGAATGCGAAGCATGCCTGGGAAGAAGAAAGTAAAAATTTAAGACATATCGTTACAGAAGACAATGTTGCCGAAGTGATTGCCATGATGACTGGAATTCCGGTTAGAAAGGTTAATATCAATGAAGGAGAAAAAATATTGAAAATGGGCGAAACCTTAAAAGGTAGAATAGTAGGTCAAGATGCTGCAGTTCAAAAGTTAGTAAAAGCTATCCAAAGAACTCGAGTAGGACTGAAGGACCCCAAAAAACCTATAGGATCATTTATATTCTTAGGTCCAACAGGTGTTGGAAAAACGGAATTGGCAAAAACATTAACAGATTATTTATTTGAAAAAGAGGATGCTTTAATTCGAATAGATATGAGTGAATACATGGAGAAATTCAGTATTTCAAGACTTATTGGAGCTCCTCCAGGGTATGTTGGTTATGAAGAAGGCGGGCAACTTACCGAAAAAGTTAGAAGAAAACCTTATGCTGTTATTCTTTTAGATGAAATTGAGAAGGCACATCCCGATGTATTCAATATTTTGTTGCAAGTATTAGACGAAGGTCAATTAACGGATAGCTTAGGAAGAAGAGTTGATTTTAGAAATACTATTATCATTATGACTTCCAATATTGGGGTGCGTGATTTGAAAGATTTTGGCGCTGGAATTGGCTTTGCCACTAAGTCTAGAATTGATAATCAAGACGAAATGGTTAAGTCAACCATTCAAAATGCACTGAAAAAAACATTTTCTCCCGAGTTTTTGAATAGATTAGATGATGTAATTGTATTTAATTCTTTGACTAGAGAGGATATCCATAATATAATTGATATTTCTTTAGGTAAATTATTAAAAAGAATTGCCAATATTGGTTACGATTTAGAACTAACCGAAAAAGCCAAAGATTTTCTTGCTGAAAAAGGTTACGATCAACAATATGGGGCAAGACCTCTGAATAGGGCGATTCAAAAATATGTGGAAGATCCTTTAGCAGAAGAAATTTTGGGTGGTTCTCTTACGGAAGGAGATACTATTTTAGTAGATTACCTTGGAGAAGGAGAGGAGTTGAGTTTTGG
>DAIQBE010000346.1:0-4432 GCA_036781325.1 Leadbetterella sp.
TAAAAAATCTCGACAAGTATCAGCAATCATTTGTTGCTCTTCATTAAACTCTTCTGGAATAAAAACTTCTTGAGCGAGCGTTTCTTTTATTAGGAACTCTCCCCCATTTAATGATGATTTTTCAGCTACAGTTGACATTTTAATAAGCTTTAAATTGTAAAACAAAATTAGTATGCAAGCATACTAATTGCAAAGGAATAAAAAAAAATAATAGTATGCAAGCATACTATTATTTTTTTTTGAAATTTCTTAGAAATATTAAACGCTCCAATTATTAATGTTTAAAAAAAGATATTATCACAATCTAAAACCCACACTAAATGCTTGTAGCTCATTTGCATTTACTTGATTAGACTTAAACATTTTATTTAAATCATATCTAGCAAATATTGTAAGACCATTTTTCTTGCCAAATTCAGTAGTTAAACCATAAGGTACATCTGTTAATCCGTAATCACCTTTGGTTTTAGATTTTCCTCCGGACACAAATTGTTCTTTTGTATATCCTCCTATTCTATATCCTACATATCCTCCAAATCCAATTTTAAATTTATCTTCTTTGAAACCAAAATTTAACATAACTGGAAGATTAATAACGGGCACCACTAATTTGCTTTTTTCAGTTGGGCTTGGGTTTTTAGAAAAAACAACTTGATTTCTTACAAAAGTTGTTAAATTGCTATTTTGAAGCATGAGGTTGTACCAGACAATTTCCGGACCATAGCTAAACGCAACATCTACTTTTTTACCTTTAATTAGTGTTGCATTCTTCCTAAGTGACAAAGCCACAAATCTAGATTGAAAGGTTCTTAATTTGTACTCTTGATCTGGGGAAGAAGGAGTACTATTAATAAAATTATTCAATCCAATATAAATTCCAAAGTCACTTTTGGAAAAGAATTTTTTATCATTTTTGGTTTTAGAAAATCTATTTTTATCATGATCATTGTCTTTATTCGTATTTTCTTCAAATCTTTCAATCTTCTCTTGATGAGTATCGCCATTTATAACTGTGTCTCTTTTAGAAGTATTATCTTCTTTAGTTACAATTTTAATCCTTTGTCCCTCTCTCGAAATCACTAGAATTGTATCTCTGTTTTTTCCTCCATTTGTAACCATAACAAATGCTCTTTCTCTTTCTGACGAATCTACACCAATGGCTTTCAACACATTATCAAGATTTAAAACTTTGGGTATTTCAAATGTCTTATTGTTATTTGAAATCACTTTTACCCTATTTTTAGAGGCTTTGTCACTAAATTCTATGATTGTTGTATCAGCGGTGGTCATAGCAGTGGCTAAACTTGCATTAATAAGTAATGCAATAAGAATTAACTTTTTCATAATTGATATTTAATTGTTTGTAATTTTTGATTTAATCCAAGAATAAGTTTCTTTAATTTGTCTGGTTTCAGAAGCAATAAAACCTTCTTGATTTAGTGAAAGCTCATCTACGGGCTTTAAGCCCAATTTATTAAAGTCTACTTTTTCTCCGTTTTTAATATGCCTTAATTCATCCACAACTTTTGCGAAAAGAGTTTTATCTGGGGTATCATAATAATAAGACTTAAGGCCTTCATCAATTTCGACAGTTTCAATTGCAGAGAGTGGCGTAACAGGGGCTAATTCTTCCTCTTGCAATGGAGAAATATAAACCATGGTTTCAGAAAGCGCATTCTTTGGCAAATAATCTATTGATTTTAAAGTGGAAATAACGCTAGATTTCCTTTCCTCAATTATTATATCTTGATTTACTATTTCAGCAAAAACGTTAGGAATATTTTGGGCTAAAGTAGTATTATCCAAACCTTTCAAATCTTCAAACTTTTGAGTAGTTTTTAATATAATCCGATTAGACGATGATTTTAAAGCAACTTCTACAGAAGAAAACTTAGATGGAAGGCCAAGTTTTGATACCTCTTTCACTTTATTATCTATTGAACTATTATTGATTTCGCTATTATTTTTATTTACCGCTAAAACATTTTTTTGAGGAGTTAAATAAAAATATAAACCAACAAAACCGAATAATAATATCGCAGCAGCGGCCCCAAAAAACAGTCTTTTTGTATTAGAAAAAATAATAAACTTTTTATCTTTGTTATCCTTTATTTTCTCTAAAAATAGATTTTTCGCTCGTTCTGAAGGGGTTATTTCAATTCCTTCTAATCGATTTTTAAAAAAATTATCTATCTTTTCCATCTTTCAATAAATTGAATTACTTAACTCCTTTTTTTTTAATTTCTCTTGTAAAATCATTCTAGCTCTACTTAATTGAGATTTAGAAGTCCCTTCCGAAATTCCCAACATTCCTGCTATTTCAGCATGACTATACCCTTCTATCGCATAAAGATTGAAAACCGTTCTATATCCAATTGGTAGTTCATTTATCATTTCAATCAATTCTTCTAATTCAAAATCTGTATCAAAATCAATATTTTGACTTATTTCACTAGCTTGAGAAATATCGACATCAAACAATTTTTTGCTTCTCAAAAACATTAAAGCCTCATTTACAATTAATCTTTTTACCCAGCCTTCAAAACTACCACTAAAACTAAACTGCCCTACTTTTTCAAATACTTTCATTATTCCCTCCACCATAACATCTTCTGCCGCCATTCTATCTGAAATATACCTTGAACAAATAGCCAACAACTTTCCAGAAAATCGATCATAAAATAATTGATAGGCCCTATTCTCTTTGCGAATTAGAGCTTTAACCAAATCATATTCTGAATTATATAGTGGTAAAAAATTTGTCATAAATTATGCTTACAATTCAAAGATGCAATTTAAATATATAAAGGTTGCATTATATTTGTAAAAAATTAAAGCATTCGGCTTTAATACCTTTTTTTCTATAAATTAAGTAATTATTATCAATTCAATCAATTTGAAATTATACTTCTTAAAGACTTTTATTTTATAAGTTGTTAGTGAAAAAACATTATTCAATTAAACAAGTTATTATATTCAATGAATATTCTTGATACTATTATTGAAAACAAAAAAAAAGAAATTGCCACGGCAAAAGAGAATATTTCTTTGGATGATTTAATGAAATTTGACTTTTTTAAAAGAGAAACAATTTCATTAGCAAAGGCTTTAGTAGATAAAAACGGAACAGGAATAATTTCAGAATTCAAAAGAAAGTCACCATCAAAAGGAGCTATAAACTCGACAGCAAAAATTATAGAAATCACGAAAGCCTACACAGAAGCCGGAGCGGTGGGAATCAGTGTTTTAACTGACGATATTTTTTTTGGAGGTTCAAAAGAAGACTTAATTTTGGCTAGGCTACACAATCCAAATACCCCTCTTTTAAGAAAAGACTTCATAATTGACATATATCAAATTTATGAAGCAAAAGCATGGGGGGCAGATGTTATTTTATTAATTGCAGCAAATTTAGAGCCTGAACAAATAACTAAATTGGGCAAAAAAGCACATGAATTAGAATTAGAAGTTTTATTAGAGGTACATGATAAGTCAGAAATAGAGAATTCTCCAATGGAGCACGTAGACATCATAGGCGTTAATAATAGAAATTTAAAAAACTTTGCAGAAAATAATGTGGATGCTTCCATTCAGCTTTTCGAATTTATTCCAAAAGACAAGGTAAAAATATCAGAAAGTTGTATAAACAGTCCAAATACTGTAAAAGAGCTTAAAAAAATAGGATATAGCGGCTTTCTAATGGGTGAAAATTTCATGAAAACAACTAACCCTGGTAAAAGCTTGAAAGAGTTTTTATCGTTTCTATAAATTAATCTTGAAATTGTATACATTTAATTTATGTCAAATCCTAAAGTAAAAATATGTTGTATAAGTAGCCTTGAAGAAGCTAAATTAGCAATTAAATATGGGGCTTCTGCTTTAGGATTAGTTGGAAAAATGCCAAGTGGACCTGGAATAATTAATGACGAATTAATAAATGCTATTGCAAATATAGTTCCCCCGCCTATTTCTACTTTTTTATTAACAAGTGAAACGAAATGGGAAGAAATAGTAAATCATTACAAAAAGGTGAATACCACTACTATTCAATTAGTAGATGAATTAGATGGAAGAGAATATGCGCACATTAGACAAGAATTACCTCATGTAAAATTAGTGCAAGTAATACATGTCATAAATGAAAATTCTATTAAAGAGGCTGTTGAAATTTCAAACTATGTAGATGCAATACTTTTAGATAGCGGAAATCCTAACTTATTGATTAAAGAGTTAGGAGGAACCGGAAGAACTCACAATTGGGACATCAGTAAAAAAATAAAACAAGAAATCAATATCCCTCTCTTTCTTGCTGGCGGACTAAATAAGGATAATGTGAAATTTGCTATAGATTATGTGGAGCCCTTTGGTATAGACCTTTGTAGTGGAGTAAGAACAAATGGCAAATTGGATGAAAAAAAATTAGAAGAATTTT
>DAIQBE010000347.1:0-4401 GCA_036781325.1 Leadbetterella sp.
TATTTTACTGCAATTTACAAAGAAATAGAAAATGAGTATTTAGAATCATTAGCTTTAAAATAATAAAAAATTATAGTAGATAAATTGTGGGTGTAATGTCCAAAAAGCAAAAGCTACAATAGCCTAAAGTTTTAAAGCTTAAAGACTATTATAATATGTACTCTGTTTATGGGTAAACGCATAACCTATTGGAATTTGAAATTTTAACTATATTTGAATAATAGCCTGCGCTTTTGAATTTAGTTTTTTCCCTATTGCAGATAATTTCGAGTTTTGTTCTAATTGCTTCATTTGTCATTTCATAAGTGTTGACAAACATAAATTTATCTAACCCAAATACAAGGGAACAAAATCGGGTAAAAAATTTATTGATATGTATTGCGTTTAAATGAAACTGAGAGGTATTTTCTAAATGGCCAAAATCCCTTAAAAAAAAATAAAGCTCTGAAAATCAGAGCTTTATGATATTTTTTAGCGGTCTGGACGGGACTCGAACCCGCGACCCCCTGCGTGACAGGCAGGTATTCTAACCAGCTGAACTACCAAACCGTTTACGATTCTTGTAAATCGTGGTGCAAAGATAAGTGCTTATTTTGTATTGTCAATAGTGTTTTCAAAAAAAATATTAAAGAAATTGGCAACAAAAATATAATTCATTTAATATGAATGCTTTATAATTTATTTTAATACAACTATTTTTAGTCTTAATAAATAGTCGTCCATTTCCACTTCGGAGGCATCAGAAATTTTATTTTCTACTTGTAGTTGAAGTGCTTGAACCTCCTGACAAATATACTCTTTAAATTCTAAAACTGCCTCTACAAGCTCTTGGTTATTGTTTTCTAACTGTATTCCAATCTTATCTACCACATCGAAACCATTGTCTTTCCTGAAATTTTGAATTCTATTCACAAAGTCTCTGGCTATTCCTTCTTGCCTTAAAATATCGCATATGCTTATGTCCAAGGCCACAGTTAGCCCACCCTCTTGGGCGGTTAGATAACCGGGCAAATCTTCAGTAAGGATTTCGATATCGCTTAATTCAATGCGTCCCATAGCAGTTTGAATCTGCCCTTTTTGTTCAATTTCTTTGATTTGTTCTTTGCTCAGATTACTAATAACTTCCGCCACTGCCTTCATATCTTTGCCAAATTTTGGGCCTAGCGCTTTAAAATTAGGCTTTACCTTTTTGCTCAATACCCCGGAAGCATCATCTAAATACGTAACTGATTTTACGTTCACTTCATTTTTTATCAGTTCTTCTACACTACTAATTTGATGACGCGTAGATTCGCTTAAGACAGGCACCAAAATTTTTGACAATGGCTGCCTTACTTTTATTTTATTAGTTTTTCTTATTCCGTGTATCAAAGAGCTAATCTTCTGAGCCAATTCCATGGATGCTTCTAAGTCGGGATTTATCCATTCGAGTTTTGCTACAGGAAAATCAGATAAGTGGACCGAGTTTTCCTGAGATGTATTGGTTAAGTTTCTAAACAACCAATCTGCATAAAACGGAGCAATGGGAGCCATAAGTTGAGAAACTGTTTTTAAGCAAATAGCTAAGGTTTCGTAGGCTATCTGTTTGTCAGATTGGTCCTTTGCTTCTGCCGTAGGATTCCAAAAACGACGTCTGCTTAATCGAACAAACCAATTGGAAAGGTGGTCACACACATAATCTTGAATCAAACGCCCTGCTTTTGTAGGCTCATAGGTTTCATAGGCTTCATCTACTTCTTTAATTAAAGTCTGAAGTTTTGAAAGCACCCATTTGTCTAATTCGGTGGCTTTTGAAAGATCAATCTCATAGGTAGCTTCGAAATTATCTAGGTTTCCATAAAGTGCGAAGAAATTATAGGTATTGGTAAGTGTACCAAAAAATTTATTTCTAACCTCAATAATACCTGTTTGGTCAAATTTAAGATTATCCCAAGGTTGTGCATTGGTTATCATATACCACCGTGTTGGATCTGCACCGTAGTTTTTTAAGGTCTCGAAAGGATCCACTGCATTGCCTAACCTTTTAGACATTTTATTGCCATTTTTATCTAAAACTAAGCCTGTAGAAACCACATTTTTAAATGCCACAGAGTCAAACAGCATTCCAGAAATGGCATGCAAAGTAAAAAACCAGCCACGAGTTTGATCAACACCCTCTGAAATAAAATCAGCAGGATATGCACCATTTTTACCCAAAGATTCAATCTTATCTTTATTTTCAAAAGGATAATGCCATTGGGCAAAAGGCATCGCACCCGAGTCAAACCAAACATCTATTAAATCTGGTTCCCTAAAAAGCACTTTCTTAGTGTCTGAAACAAGGTAAATTTCATCTACATATGGTCGGTGAAGGTCTTCTGTACCATTTTCCAAAAGAGCTAAGTATGCACCATTTTTTTGTTTTTGTACCATACTTAAGACATTGGAATCATTCGCTTTATCTATTAAGTCTTTTAGCTCGGCTACTGAACCAATACAAACCTCCTCGTTAAATTCATTCCTCCAAATCGGTAGAGGAGTTCCCCAAAATCTGGATCGTGACAAATTCCAATCTACTAAATTTTCTAACCAATTCCCAAACCTACCTGTTCCGGTAGATTCTGGCTTCCAATTTATGGTTTTGTTGAGTTCCACTAATCTTTCCTTCATTGCGGTAGTTTTAATAAACCAGCTGTCTAAAGGATAATACAAAATGGGTTTGTCGGTTCGCCAACAATGCGGATAAGGGTGGTCGAATCTTTGTACATTAAAAGCCCGATTCTCAGTTTTTAATTTTATGGCTATACGTTCATCCACAGAGAGATACTTATCCTTCCCTTGTTTTTTTATTTCTACAGCTTTTTCTTCCTCTGTTAAATATGCTTCTTTTACATATTCTAAAGCGAAATCGGTAACTTCTTTCACAAAGCGTCCTCTTTTATCTACCAAAGGCATGTCTTTTCCCGCTTCGTCCTTGATCATAATCGGCGGAATGTCATTTTGCATAGCCACTCTAAAGTCATCGGCTCCAAATGTGGGGGCGGTATGCACCACTCCAGTACCATCTTCGGTGGTAACAAAATCTCCAATTATTACTCTGAATGCTGGCTTTTCAGGTTGAACATAGGGCATCAATTGTTCATAATTCATCCCTTCCATTTGTGATCCTTTAAATGTGTATAGGATTTTCCATGGAATTACCTTCTTATCTGACAAATCAAAACCCTCAAAATCAGCATCTTTGCCTTTTTCAGAAAAATATTTAGAAATCAAATCTTTTGCTAATATGACATTTGAAGGCAAAAAGGTATAAGGGTTAAATGTTTTAACCAAGGCATATTCAATGTTTTTTCCTACCGTTAAAGCTGCATTGGAAGGTAAAGTCCAAGGAGTTGTGGTCCAGGCCAATACAAAAACTTCTGTATCTGCTTTTTCATAAATAAATGCGGATTTTTCATCTTTTTTTACTTTAAACTGGGCAGTAATAGATGTGTCTTTCACCTCTCTGTAACAACCAGGTTGATTTATTTCATGAGATGACAATCCAGTACCTGCTGCTGGCGAATAAGGCTGAATAGTGTAACCTTTATAGAGCAAACCTTTTTTATAAAGTTCTTTTAACAAAAACCAAATACTTTCTATATAGTTGTTTTCATAGGTTACGTAGGGATTTTCTAAATCTACCCAGTAACCCATTTTCAAAGTCAAATCATTCCATTGATCCGTAAACTGCATGACAGTCTCGCGGCATTTTTGGTTATATTCTGCAACAGAAATTTTCTTGCCAATATCTTCTTTTGTTATACCCAAGTTTTTTTCAACTTGCAGTTCCACAGGTAAGCCATGGGTATCCCATCCTCCTTTTCTATTTACTTGAAAACCTTTAAGAGTTTTATACCTGCAAAAAATATCTTTTATGGCTCGGGCCATCACATGGTGAATACCTGGAGTGCCGTTTGCAGAAGGCGGGCCTTCAAAAAACGTAAAAGTGGGATTTCCCTCTTTTGTCTTTATAGATTTTTCGAATATTTCATTTTCGCTCCAAAATTCTAATATTTGGTCGGCTATTTCAGCATAATTTACCGCTTTATACTCTGGATATTTCATTCTTTTTACCTTTGAATTGATTTTTCGGAACAAATAATTACATTCCAAAAAAATAAGTCGCAAAGATACGAAATATTAAAACATCTTAAATAAGGACTACAAAATGAAAATGCAGTTTTTTCAATACTACTTCAATTTTATTTAATTTTGATTCGTAGTTTTACACTGCATTTACTATTGAAATGGAAATATTTTCATATATAAATATTGGAGGTACTATTGCCTTTGTTGCATCGGGTGCATTAGCTGGTATAAGACAAAAATTGGATATTTTTGGAATTTTAGTTATTGCTTTTGTTACTGCCATAGGTGGAG